>CAYFSB010000277.1:0-2500 GCA_964345655.1 uncultured Oscillospiraceae bacterium | reverse complement strand
GTTCCACGAGCTTTTGCCTTGCCATTGCTGATTCCTCCTGCATTTCTTTCTCACAGAATTGCCGAATTTTTATACTCTGCGGCAGTTTGCTTTATAAGTATATCACACGCGCTCCTCAAAAACTTGCCTTTTTGTAATCAAGTTGATATAATTGTACTCAGATTGGAGGACTACAAAATGGAGTGTGTTGATTTACAATATTTATGCACAACGATTGGCAATTTGGCGGGTATCCCAATCCGCATTTTTGAGGGCGGCGTTCAGACGTTTTACCATTCTGTCGTGTACCTTCCGAAAGACCCGATGGTACTTTGCCGCGATGAGGTTTTTGCCATCACGAGCCATGTGGGGTACTGTGTCACGCCGCAGTTTCACTATTATGGGGTCGTCAACTCAGGCCACACGAAAATCGTTGTCGGACCGACGCGGCAGGTCATAGAAACGGAACAGGAACTGCGGGAGCTTGCTTTCCGCATGGATTTATCCGGTGAGGATGCTGACGCCATGATCTCCGGTGTTCGCAGCATTGTCCGTATGCCGGTGGAGAGCGTCTTGCAAATGCTGTGTACCGTGAATTATGTCCTCAACGATGAAAAGCTGGAGCTGAAAGATATCAGCATCCATGAGCATGAACAGGCAGAGCTGGCCCTCCGGCAGGCACAGCAGCAAGCACAGGAAAGACTTTCTATTACCTCTCACCGCTTGCAGCCGCCGACAGATCATAACACTTACGATATTGAGCAGCTTTTATTGCGGATGGTGCGCAAGGGCGATACTGTGGCGCTGGGGGAGTGGTTTGCGACGGCTCCGGCCATCCGCGGAGGTGTCGTGGCAGGAGACCCTCTGCGGCAAAGGAAAAATCTCTTTATTGTCACGGTTACCCTGGCCTCCCGTGCGGCAATTCAGGGCGGAATGCAGGTTGATGATGCTTTTACGCTCAGCGATTCCTATATTCGGCAGTGCGAGCTGTTATCCATCCCGGAACGGATCACAAACCTGCAATACCGGATGCTGATGGATTACACAGAGCGTGTGGAACGGCTGCGCCGAGGGAAAACACCGTCAAAGCTGGCTGTAGATGTGGCCAATTATGTTCAGCATCATCTCTCTGATGCAATTAAAACGGAGGATATTGCCAGAGCGCTCTATATGAGCCGCCCATACTTGTCGAAGAAGTTCAAGGAGGATACCGGAGAAAATATAGCGGATTTCATCCTGAAAGAAAAAACAGAGGAAGCAAAACGCCTCCTCCGCTATTCGGATAAATCTTTGACCGCTATCGGTTCGTATCTCGGCTTTTCCTCCGCCAGCCATTTTTCAAGGGTGTTCAAAGCCTATGTCGGCAGCACACCCAGCGAATATCGGGAAAAGCACCAGTGACTGTTTCCGTAGCATCCGGCTCAAAAACATCAATACAAAAATAGTCTCGGCCACAATGTCCGTCGTTTTTATAACTGAATACGAGAAATGAGCGTCTGCTTCTGAAAAGAGGCAGGCGCTTATTTTTATGGCATCAATTTTGATGCCACACCGCTGGAATCTGTAATGGATATGGCATCAATTTTGATGCCATAGACGAAAAATGGCTCCAATTCGGAGCCACGAGCAGTCCCGTACATGAAAATGGCTCCAATTTGGAGTCAAAACAAAAGAATTTTTCAAGGGGGTTAATTTTTGGGCCTTCTCGCCGCCTACCAAGTGAGGGGATAAATATTTTTTCGAGCGCCTTAATTTTCGGCCTTTTTCGTGATCTACCACTTGAGGGGAGAATTTTTTTGAAATCACCTCGCTAAATTGATTTCCTCGCCGTGAATGAGTGCGGGAAGAATTGCGGCCGAAACCAAAAAAAGCTCCCCCCATTCCTCGCTTAATGAAGATTGTACCTCGACAACTGAATAGCCGTTACCGAGACATATATGACTGTGCGATGAACTCAAAAGAGCGAGCATGGCGACGCCGCGGAGACCCCGGGGCAGGCGTATAAAAACGGTATTGGAAGTACGGTGCAGCACCCCTATAAGTAATTAAATAAATAATTACTTTCTGGACCAGCTCAAGAGAAGAACTAACTTTTATATAGAAGAAGCGACTGACGACAGCGCAGTGTTTCCTTTTGAGCCGGTTCCGCAGGCAGTTCTTTCAGCTGCCTGAGATTAAAAAGCAGGAGGCATACGCATGGAAAACAAAGTATACACACAAAACGAACTGAAAGCGCAGAACATTCTCACCATGGATTATGTTCTGAATCTGGAACCCGGGGATTTTATCGGGGTCCTCGATCTGAAAGCGCAGGCACGCAACTGTCTGCGCGTATTCTTCACTCTTGAGGACGGCCGGAAGATCATGGCGGCTACCCAGTGGTGGCAGAGGTACTTAGGATTCTATGAAATCCCGGTCGGTACGCATCTGCTGCTCCATTACAAGGAAAATTCAAGAAAGGAAGTGTATCCGCAGCACAGCCGTACACTTCTGCACCCGGCTCAAAGTCAGCACACAAAAG
>CAYFSB010000276.1:0-2518 GCA_964345655.1 uncultured Oscillospiraceae bacterium | reverse complement strand
TATACCGTCCCCGCTGCATAGAGACCACGGCTCTGGGCGCAGCGTATCTGGCGGGTCTTGCTGTAGGATATTGGACAAGTCTTGAAGATGTAAAGAACAACTGGGCCATAGACCGGGTCTTTACCTCCTCCATGGAGGAGAGACACCGTGTAAAGCTGATAGACGGCTGGCACAAAGCCGTAAAATGCGCCCTGATGAGGGCCGAAGACTGATCCCCGTCTCCGAAGCCTTCCCCTCTGTGGGAAGGTGTCCCAGTGCTCACACTGGGATGAATGAGGGTACCCCCGCGTCCCCCCGTCCCCCCGCGCCATATAAAACACAAAGAAAGGTAAGCCCCCACACATGACAAACTATGACTCACTGCGTTCCTGCGAGCTGTTTCTGTTCGACATGGACGGCACCCTGTATTTGGGCGACAACGTGTATGACGGTGCCATAGCGCTAATGAATGATTTTCCCCGCCTTGGGAAAAAATACATATATCTCACCAACAACTCCTCCCGTGCGGGTGAAGATTATATCACCCGGCTGCGGACGCTGGGTTTTCCCTGTGAGCGGGAGAATGTGTTCACCTCCGGCATGGCCACCGGCATGTATTTAAATCAGAACCATCCCGGAGCGCGAGTGTATCTGGCGGGTACAAGGGCGTTTTACCGGGAGCTTGTGAGCTACGGAATAGATCTTGTAAACGACGAGCGAGGCCATGCCGAGGCCGAGGACGTAGATGTAGTAGTGCAGGGCTTTGACACGGAGCTTGTATATGAGAAGCTGGACAGAGCCTGTCACTATCTGCGCCGGGGCGCGGCCTTTATAGCGGCCAATCCGGATTGGGTGTGTCCCATGCCCAATGACGAGGTGCTGCCGGACTGCGGGAGCATATGTGCTCTTCTGACCGCCTCCAGCGGCCGCCAGCCCACCTATATTGGCAAGCCAAATCGGAACATGATAGATGTAATATCCAAGATGACAGGCGTCCCCAATGAGCGGATCTGTGCTGTAGGCGACAGGCTTTATACGGATATTGCCGTAGCGCAGAATGCCGGGGCGGTGTCCGTCCTTGTGCTGTCCGGCGAGACAGACGCGGCCATGGCCGCATCCGCCCAGCGCCAGCCGGATTATATTCTCCCCTCTGTAAAAGAGCTGCACCAGCTGCTGAAATAATTAAGCCCCCTCCGTAGGGGCGATTCACGAATCGCCCGCGCCGCCACCGCTCCTGGAGCCGGGGGCGCATTCACACAACCAACCCACCAAAGGAACAAACAAGTCAAAAACTATGATAATACTTGAATATTCGCTGCCCATAGCGGCAGCACTGCTGATAATAATATTTTTCTCCGGCCTGCCCAATCTGAAGTGTTGCCGTCTTTCGGCGGAGGGCGAGACTGGCGGCTCCCGGCAGTTTGACCGGCGGGACTGGGTGTTCATCCTGGCGCTGACGGCGGTTTACGGTGTGACGGCCTTTACGAATCTTGGCGACAGGACAGCGCCTGAGACCTTTGCGCCCATGACGGAGGGCAGCGGCGCGGTATTGACTCTGGAGTCAGACTCAGCGCCCAGCCGGATAATGCTGTATACAGGCATCGGCGTGGGGACGTATGACATAGAGTATTCAGCGGACGGGCAGAACTATGAGCTGGCCGTCAGCTTTGAACAGGACCATTCCCAGGTGCTCAAATGGCAGTCGCTGACGCCGGAGACGGAGCTTCGTCCTCGGTATGTACGCATAGTATGCACCTCCGGCAGCCCCTATTTAGGCGAGCTGACCCTGCTTGACGGGGACGGCTTGCCTATTGCCGTATCCTGCGACAATAAGGTGCTGACAGATGAGCAGGAGAAGACCCCATCCAGGCCCAGCTATATGAACTCCAGCTACTTTGATGAGATCTACCATGCCCGCACGGCCTGGGAGAATCTGAACGGTGTGTGGCCCTACGAGATATCCCACCCGCCTCTGGGCAAGCTGCTGATAGCGTTGGGCATATCCATTTTCGGCATGACGCCCTTTGGCTGGCGTTTTATGGGAACGCTGTTCGGTGTGCTGATGCTGCCGATGATGTATGTGCTGCTGAAGCGGCTGTTTGGCGGCAGGGCGGTGCCGGCGCTGGGGACGATAGTGTTTGCGGCGGACTTCATGCACTTCACACAGACCCGCATAGCCACGATAGATACCTACGGAGTATTTTTCATATTGCTGATGTATCTGTTTATGTACGAGTTTTACAGCCGCGGCAGCTGGAAATGCCTTGCGCTGTCCGGCATAAGCTTTGGTCTGGGTGCGGCGAGCAAATGGACGGCCATATACGCCGGAGCAGGCCTTGCTCTGCTGTGGGGTCTGTACTGGATAATCCGTTTTTGCAGCTCCCGCCCCTCCGCAGGAGCGATTCAAGGATCCCCCGCCGCTCCCCATCCGCCGGAGTCCGAAGACGTCCCCCCTGCCTCAAAGCCTTCCCCCTCTGGGGGAAGGTGGCCCGCAGGGCCGAATGAGGCTCCCCCGCAAGGCGCATCCCCCGCTCACCAC
>CAYFSB010000275.1:1028-2521 GCA_964345655.1 uncultured Oscillospiraceae bacterium | reverse complement strand
TGGCTTGAACATTTATTCACTCATATATTTGTCTATCTTTTTGGGGTCACTTCACTTCGGATGACATTTTTTTGTTCGGACTATTTAATTATCTTCTTTGCCCTTAAAATCAGCTGTGACAGGGTTTCAAGCCCCAGATAGTTCAGGCGCATTATCAGGCGGCGCTTCAGCGGCTGCGCTTTAAAGCTTCGGCAGGCGCGGAGCTTCGGCAATTTTTCCTTCACATAGGCTCTGAGCCTTTTTATAACGGGCTTTCTTTCGCTGCAGTTTTGAGCAGCCAAGCGGTTTATGGAATCCAGCAGCACATGATTTATCACGAAATACTCGAAATCCTCCCGCCTGCCGCAGCTCTCCAAAAAGGCTTCAAGGCTGTCCATAACAGGAATTATATCCAGATTTTTCCGGGCATTCTCATTGTTCATGGTGGACTCATGGCCGATGCGGTAGATGTACAGCGGCTCCGCCACATGGACGATTTTTTTCGCCCCGCATATTATCTTCGCGGAGAACGCGAAATCCTCATACCAGAGCCCTTCTGGAAAGCGCACATTGCCAACGGTGTCCCGCCTGAACAGCTTGTTGCAGGCGGAGCCCGCCGCGGCCTGGGGACGTCTGTCATCCCACAGCTTCGGGTATTCCTCTCTGCCGTCGCTGTAACGATTCAGAATATTGCACACCACCACATCGGCATTCTCGCGCTCTGCGGCGGATATCAGCTTTTCATACATGCCCGGCTCTATCCAGTCGTCGCTGTCAACAAAGCCGAGATAATCTCCTTTGGCAAGCTCGATACCTATGTTGCGCGCTCTGCCCTGACCGCCGTTATCCACCGTGCGGGTGATTATACGCTGGGAAACGCTGGCCACGTATTCGTCGATTATGGCCTGTGAGGCATCTGTTGAGCCGTCGTTGATCAGTATGAGCTCATAGTCTTCCACAGTCTGGCTCAAAACCGAGTCCAGGCATTCGCGCAGATATTTTTCCGCATTATACACTGGGATAATAATGCTGAGCTTCATTCCGCCTGTCCTCCCGCCTGAAGCTGTGCCTTAATGGGTACAATGGCGGTCTTATAATAGATAAGCGCCAGCGTAAGCGAGAGATATATTGATACATTAGGCCGCCTGAGCGCAGCCCCGCTGAACTGCGCCAGCCCCAGCATCAGAGCAAGGCATAGCAGCAGAGTGAAATTCTCAACGGTAAAGCTGCCCTTCAGGTCTTTCACGAGTCGTCTTATTATCAGGTAAATAAAATACAGCACAAAGGCCGCGTACAGCGCAAACCCGATATAGCCGTAATAATAAAACAGAGCCGGCCAGTCGTTTTCCATGTCATATCTGCCGTCGGTACACACATCTGAGGTCTCAAACCCAACAAGCTTTGTCAGCGTGTCGCATTCGTCCCATATAAGTGAGGCGTAGGTGGTCTTCATCACACGCACATTGATAAGCCTTGCGGCAAGCATACCTCCTGTGCAAGACTCCATCGTGGAA
>CAYFSB010000275.1:0-1018 GCA_964345655.1 uncultured Oscillospiraceae bacterium | reverse complement strand
GAGGTAGTCATGTTGTATTTTATCAGCACCTTCTCCATGCCAAAGCGCTCTGTCATATCCGGTATGACGCCCACGAAAATCCTGTAATAATAGTCCTCAAAAATTCCCCTGAGTACCGGGTCGTCCAGCTTCTCCTGCAGGGTCATGGCACTCACGTTGTAGCCCATCCGACTGAGCTTCATATCCAGCTCATTTTGCAGTTTATTCGCGGAGTTTGACTGAGATTTATCCACAATTGCCCGCGGCGTCACAGGGTAGACAACAACCGACGCGACAGTCAACAGCATGAGGGTTATTGCTAACGCTCCCTTTATCCGCTCCTTTGTGATGACACTGCGTAAGATCATAAAGCCCGTATAGCCCAGGTTTATGGCGAAGGCCGAAAGATAGCAGGCTTTTGTGCCGTTGGCGATGAGCACCGTGGTCACCAGTACCGGCAGCGCAATGTTGATAAGCTTTTTTTCTGATGAGGCCGCATATCCCACGGTAAACACTGAAAGCACGACAAACAGTATACTGTTGGCGCAGCGGTTGTCGTCGATTATCCAGCCGCTGATGCCCACACCGTTGCCGTAGGTAGAGTTCCATGTGCCCGTCACAAGGGCGGCACATACAAACAGCAGGGTAATTATTCCGGCGGCGTAAACGCCCTTTATCGCCCGGTCTTTCATGCTCTCGTCCCTTATGCAAAACACAAAGCATACAGCCAATATCGGCATCTGGGCAACTCTGGCAATATACGCCACATCATAAAACATACTGATATAGCCAAGCCTCAGGCAGTTTAGTATATGCAGAAGGCAAAAAACTCCGATTACCGCCATGGCGATAATAAAAGGCTTTTTTTCCTTAAGCTTTATCAGCAGGCACAGGGGCAAGGCCAGCATTATCACAAGTCTGATATACCCCGCCACAGTGGCCACGGAATTCTGGTTCCAGTATGCCACCGCGTCCAGCACAGGCTGCGCCGCAATCAGGCAAAGAAGCCAGTTTTGCAAAAAGAAGTCTTTAATTGTGG
>CAYFSB010000274.1:886-2546 GCA_964345655.1 uncultured Oscillospiraceae bacterium | reverse complement strand
CACGGCAGTGGGCAGGTTTTTCGCCTCTATCTTCAGCACCGCAATGTCGCTCAGCGCGTCTGCCCCTACAAGCTTCGCATCGAATACCCTGTCGTCATACAGCGTCACGGTGGCGCTGTCGCAGGAATTTATCACATGGGTATTGGTGAGTATCAGCCCATCTGAGGACAGTATCACGCCGGTGCCCCAGTTGTAGCCGTTCATGCCATCCACATAGCCGGAGATGGCCACGATGGAGCCGGAGCAGTTTTTATATATCTCCTGCAAACTCAGCTCGCTCTCCCCCGGGCCGCTCAACTCCAGATGAAAATCTATGGGGATATCGGCTCTGGGGATATTTATCTCCGTAAGGTCTGTCTCCGTCTGCTGGTAATAGTTTTCAAAGAAATCCTCCCAGTTGTCCGGAAGTTTCTGGCTGTCGCCGGTGGCGCCGTCGTCCCCGGTGATAATGCCCACCTGCTGCCGGTCGCTGCCTGCAAAGGCCATGGAGGTAGCAATTATCAGGATGACCACAAGACAAACAAGCCCCGCCGCACGTATCGGCGTCATGCCCTTCTTCTTTGCCTTTGTCCCGCTCTGAGTCGGCTTTTCGGCCTCGCCGCCCAGAGGGGCGTACCAGCTGTCCGTATTATACCAGTTATTTTTGCTCATAGGTCCATCCTCTCACCCTTCGGCATCCGCCGACTGTATTTTTTTACTCTGCGCTCACTCCGCCAGCGGCAGGGTGAACACAAACTCCGTCATGCCGTCCTCACTGCGGACCGCTATGTCCTCATCGTGACTGTTTATAATGGTCTTCACCAGATACAGCCCCAGCCCCACTCCATCCTTATCCATGCTGCGAGACCGGTCTGACTTGTGAAAACGGTCAAAGATAAAGGGCAGGTCATCCGGCGGTATGGTCTCGCCAAAATCCTTCACGGACACATAGGCCTTGCCGTTATCCTTATACAGCCGCAGCACAAGGCAGCTGCCGGGACTTGCGAATTTTACCGCGTTATCCAGTAGATTATATATTACCTGAGTTATAGCGTCTTTATCCGCCTTGACCATAATATGGTTTTCCGGGAACTGGGGGTCCACATCCAGATTCTTTCTGGTGGCCCGGCCCTCAAAGCTCAAAAGCGTCTGCAAAACCAGCTCCGTCAGATCAAACACCTTCCGGCGGCTGGGATCGGCAGCGGCGGTCTTGGCCTGGGACACACTCAGCATATCCCGCACCAGCCTTGACAGCCGTCTTGTCTCATCCCGAATGGAGCGCAGGTATTTCTCCTGATCCGCCTTGGGAATGGTGCCGTCAAGAATACCGTCGGCAAAGCCGGAGATAGTTGTCATGGGGGTGCGCAGCTCATGGGAGATATTGGCGATAAACTCGCTTCTGCGCTTCTCCGCCTGCTCCAGCGAATCCGCCATTTTATTGAATGAGTCGATAAGCGCGCCCATCTCGTCGGTAGGGTCATCCTCCTGGCGCACACGCACGGAAAAATCGCCTCTGGCAAACTTCCGGGAGGCAGCGGCCATATCGTCCAGGGGGCGGGCCATGCGCTTGGAATACACCAGCGACACCAACAGCGCCGCGCAAAACACGCCTATTGTGACAATGGAGGCCACTATCAGGAAGGTCGACCAGGCGCCAAGCATATTGTCTATGGCATTGGTG
>CAYFSB010000274.1:0-876 GCA_964345655.1 uncultured Oscillospiraceae bacterium | reverse complement strand
AACGTAGCCTATAAGCGCCCCGTTTCCGGAGGCCGTAATGGCCGTGGCCACCACAAAGCGATTGGTCTTATACAGCCCGCCCAGATTGGTTATCTGGTCAATGGCTCCGCTCTGGCGCAGCTGCTGCATCACATCCGCCGCCAGCGTCACACCCATATGCTTGCATATGGGCGCCTTGTCTGAGCAGGAGACTATCAGCCCTGTCGTATCGGTGATAAAGACCTGGTTTCCGGTGGAGTTTGCCACGGCGCTTATGGACATGCCCAGCACCCAGCTGGACAGCGAGTCGTTCTGGGCAATGGCGGAGGCGGTGCGCGCCACTTCATGGGCGCTGTTCACCATGTCGCTGCGGTATTCGCTGATAAGATAGTTCCGCCCTATGCCCACAAAGGAAAACGCCACTATGAGAAAGCATATGGACACCATCACCGCGGTAGCCACGAAGTTTCTCAGATATATGCTCTTCATGCCCTTTACTCAAGGACCTCGAACTTGTAGCCCACGCCCCAGACGGTTTTCAGACTCCATTTATCCGACACGCCCTCAAGCTTTTCACGCAGGCGCTTTACATGTACGTCCACTGTCCGGGAATCGCCGAAATAATCAAAGCCCCAGACCTCATCCAGAAGCAGGTTGCGGGTGAACACCCGGTTGGGCGAGGAGGCCAGATGATACAGCAGCTCCATCTCTTTTGGCGGCGTATCCACCTTTTTCCCGTCCACTATAAGCTCATACGAGTCCAGATTTATCACCAGTCTGTCAAAACTCAGCTTCTTCTCCACCGGCGCATCCGCATCTGTGCGGCGCATCACCGCGTGGACTCTGGCCAGCAGCTCCTTCACCTCAAAGGGCTTTGTGACATAGTCGTCCGCGCCC
>CAYFSB010000273.1:0-2563 GCA_964345655.1 uncultured Oscillospiraceae bacterium | reverse complement strand
GCTCCGGCTCCGGCTCTGCCTCGGCCTCCGGCGCGGACTCCGTCGGCTCCGGCTCGACCGAAGGCTCGGGCTTTGTCGCAGCGTCCGACCCGGCGATGGGTACAGCCGGCGCTGCCTCGACGACAGGCTCGGCGTGGCCCGCGGGCAGACAGGCGAGCGAGCAGCTCACGAGTGCAATCGAAGCGAGGCGGCGCATGGGCAGGCTGACGCGGACTGACGCGGACGCGGGACATTGTGGCGTAGGAGGCTGCGGGCTTCCACTCTGGCCGCCTACGCCCCCATCGGCGCCGGTATACCCTATGCCAGACTGGACGAGAGCATAGGCATAATGAAGGCATATTCCAGCTGTGTGGGCGAGGGTCCCTTCACATGTGAGCTGCCTGCCCACGGCCTCTGCCAGCAGCGCCGCGGGCAGGCAGCTCACATGCGTGTTTGTGGATCACGGTCTGATGCGCAAGGACGAGGGTGACGAGGTGGAGCGGGCCTTTTCCCGCTGGGATATAAACTTTGTCCGTGTGAATGCCGGGGAGCGCTTTTTGAAGGCTCTCGCCGGTGTGAGTGAGCCGGAACACAAGAGGAAGATAATCGGTGAGGAATTTATCCGCGTCTTTGAGCAGGAGGCAAAAAAGATCGGCACGGTGGACTATCTGGCGCAGGGCACCATATACCCGGATGTAATAGAATCCGGTATGGGCGATGCCGCCGTGATAAAGAGCCACCACAATGTGGGCGGCCTGCCGGACTATGTGGATTTCAAGGAGATAATCGAGCCGCTGCGTATGCTCTTTAAGGACGAGGTACGCCAGCTGGGCCGGGAGCTTGGGCTGCCGGAGTATCTGGTCATGCGCCAGCCCTTCCCCGGTCCGGGGCTTGGTATACGGGTCATAGGCGAGATAACGAAGGAGAAGCTGGATCTGCTGCGCGAGGCGGATTTTATCTTCCGGGAAGAGGTGTCCAAAGCCGGGCTGGAGGGCAGCATGAGCCAGTATTTCGCCGCGCTCACCAATATGCGCTCCGTGGGCGTCATGGGCGACGGGCGCAGCTATGACTACGCCATTGCCCTGCGCAGCGTCACCACCAGCGACTTTATGACCGCCGACTGGACGCGCATCCCATATGAGCTGCTGGACAAGGTGTCCAGCCGTATAGTGAATGAGGTCCGCGGCGTGAACCGTGTGCTCTATGATATAACCTCCAAGCCCCCCGCCACTGTAGAATTTGAATAAAACTGTGCCCGCCGTCCGGTGAAAAGCTTTTTCTGGACGGCGGGATTTTTCTTTACTGCGGAGTAAAAATGCGATATAATCTGAAAAAAGAGCTTTGTGTGGGTTTAACCTGGAAAGGAGCGGACATGTTTGAACTGTACCAGGTGGGCAGCCGGAGCTATTACATCCAGAGTCCGGCAAAGATAGGCCTTGTGAGGCTTTCTGACACCGAGGTCTGCTTTATAGACAGCGGCAACGACAAGGACGCCGGGCGCAAGCTCCGGCAATTGCTGGACAAAAACGGCTGGCGGCTCACCGCCATATACAACACCCACGCCAATGCCGACCATATCGGTGGCAACAAGTACCTTCAATCCCAGACAGGCTGCCGGATATACGCCCCCGGCATTGACTGCGCCGTCACCCGCTATCCGGTGCTGGAGCCAGCCTTTCTATACGGCGGGTATCCGCCGAAGGATCTGCGGCACAAGTTCCTGATGGCCCAGGAGAGCAGCCCGGAGGAGCTGACCGAGGCCTGTCTGCCGGCAGGGCTCAGCGCCATACCGCTGCCGGGCCACTTCTTCAATATGGTCGGCTATCGCACGGAAGACGGAGTCGTCTATCTGGCCGACTGTCTGTCCAGCCGGGAGACGCTGGACAAATATCAGATAGGCTTTATTTACGACGTGGCAGCATATCTGGACACGCTGCAAAAAGTCCGGACTATGGAGGCCTCCATATTTGTCCCCGCTCATGCGGAGGTCACGGAGGATATTGCCCCGCTGGCCGCGTATAACATGGACAAGGTCATGGAGATCGGGGACAGAATATGCCTGCTGTGCAAAGAGCCCATATCCTTTGAGGAGATATTGCAGGCCCTGTTTATGGCCTATGGGCTCACAATGGACTTTGAGCAGTATGTGCTGGTGGGCAGCACGGTTCGCTCATATCTGGCCTGGCTCCGGGACACCGGGCGGGCGGACTGCTTCTTTGAGAACGGGAAAATGCTCTGGCGGGCATAGGAGGAAAGATGGAGCTGACAGTCAAGCGCTTTGACGAACTCACCCTGGACGAGCTGTATGATATCATGGCCCTGCGCATCTCGGTGTTCGTGGTGGAGCAGCACTGCCCCTACCTTGACCCTGACGGGGCAGACAGACACGCGCTGCACGTTTTTTTCAGGGATGAGACGGGCATACAGGCATATCTGAGGGTGCTGGAGGCCGGGGTAAATTTTCCCCAGGTGTCCATAGGCCGGGTGATCTCCGTCAAGCGCCGGATGGGTATTGGGAGCCGGCTGCTGGAGGCTGGCATTACTGCGGCCAGGGAGCGGCTCTGCGCCGGGCAGATATACATAG
>CAYFSB010000272.1:0-2568 GCA_964345655.1 uncultured Oscillospiraceae bacterium | reverse complement strand
ACGCCCTTCTCCTTCAGCGCGGTCACGAGATCGGGTATGGCGTTGGTCACGTCGGTCTGGGCGGACAAGCCATAGCTCACGGCGGCGGAGGCAGAGGAGTTCCACAGCAGCTGGCCTGTGCGGGGCTTCATCTCCAACACCAGCGCGTTGCCTGTACTTAGCCGGGCCGCATACTCCGCCAGCTTCGTCTCGTTGACATCTGCCGCCGTCACAAAGATCGCCCTCATCTCCGGCACGTTTTTCCCGGCTGTGGCCTTGACCCTGGAATAATTCGGCTCATCAAAGACTATCTCCGCCTCCACCGGGTCAAACACTTTCACAAGGTTTCCCTGTTCATCCACCATTGTCTCGTCTGTGGAGAGAATAGGCAGCTTGACAGCCACGCCGTCCTCCGTTATGACGGCATACTTCTGCATCCCGTAAAAGGCAACCACCAGTACCGCCACTATCATCATCACAATTATGAAAGGGATTATGGCGTAATTTCGTTTTTTCCGCTTTCCCTTATAAAACTCTGTATATTTTGCCAAGTTCTGCTCCATTCTGCCGCCGCGTTGAAATTTTCCACGCGGGGGCTGTCCGTGTAAATCAGCCTTCTATCTTTGAGATACGGCGGATGTGGCGCTCATCATTTGAAAACGGGGTGTCCAGGAAGGTGTCCACGATCTTCAGCGCCAGGCCCTCCCCCACCACGCGGCCGCCCAGGGCAAGGACATTGGCGTCGTTATGCAGTCTCGTGGCCTCGGCGGAGAAGCAGTCCCCGCAGAGGGCGGCACGAATGCCGGGTATCTTGTTGGCCGTTATGGATATGCCGATGCCTGTGCCGCAGATGACTATGCCTCTGCCGCATTCGCCTGAGGCCACTGCCAGCCCCACCGCCCGGCCATAATCCGGGTAATCGCAGCTGTCCTCCGTATAGGTTCCAAAGTCCCTGTATTCAAGGCCTCTCTTTTCAAGATGCTCCATTATTGCTTTTTTAAGCGCAAATCCGCCATGATCACTGCCAATTGCTATCATTTCACTAACCCCCGGCATTTTTATTCATTGTATTCTACCACTAACCGGAAAAAGGTTCAAGTACATCCGCATTTCAAATATGCCCACAGCAAAAATCTTCCATACCTGCACTGAACCGTTGCTTTACCAATTTCATCATGTTATACTGTTTCTGTATAAAAAGCTGCCGGTTTTTCATTAATAAGATAAAGGATAATTTGATATGGAAAAAAATGTTATTTTTGCCGTTTTGATCTTTGCGGTGATAATTGTCGTCAGTTATCTGGTGGCCAGGGAATTTTATAAGGCTGCGGTTATGAAGGGCTGGGCCGCCAGGAAATACTTCTGGCTTCCTTTTCTGCTGGGCATAGTGGGCTATCTGCTCATTATCGCGCTGCCGGACAGAGGCGGTTCGCACATGTCTGTCCTTGTAAGTGACGATCTTCCGGAAATTTGACATGAGGTGATTTGATGGCTGAAAGATACACAAAACTTTATACTCTTGAGAAGAATCTGTATACCGCCGGGTCTCCGGTGCTGATATCCGCCGCAGTTTTGCTTCAGGACAGCTTTACCATGAATCTTCTGGCCCAGCTGAAGCTGAAAAACGTCAGCAGCAGCATCATAAAGGCCGTCAAAGTCAGCATATACATGCTGGATACCACCGGCGCCCGGCTTGGCTCCGCTGTGGACTACCAGTATCTGGATCTGAACGCCGCCAGAGACGATGAGTTCGGCCAGAAATCCGCCATCGTTCTTTCGGACCGCAATGTGCGCTCATATCAGGTGGAGGTCAGGGAGGCGGTTTTTGCCGACGGCAGCATTTGGTCTTCCGCCGCGGATGCACAGTGGACGCCGCTGCAGCCCCAGAATACGCTTGAGGAGGCGCTGGGCAGCAGTGAGCTTGCCACGCAATATCAGGTGCGCTACGGCTCCGACTGTAAATACAGGGCCTTTGCCGACGGCGGGCTGTGGTTTTGCGCCTGCGGGGCCGTGAACCTGGAGAAGGAGAACAACTGTCACAAATGCCGGCGGGTATTTACCGCCATGCGGGATGTGAATCTGGCCTCTCTTAAGCTGGAATGTACAGAGCGGCTGAAGGCGGAGGCGGAGCAGCATAGTCAGGACAGCAGCACGGCCGAAGTGAAGAAGAAAAAGCGTCTGAAGCTCACCCTCATCATTATTCCCGCCCTGATCGCCGCCATAGTGCTGGGGCTCGGCATATCCACCGTGGTGGTGAAAAGCCGGGCGTACAGCAGCGCTCAGGCGCTGCTGGCGGGCCGCCAGTATGAGCAGGCGGCAGCGGCCTTCACCGAGCTTGGCAACTATAAGGACAGCGCGGAGCAGGCGGAGAAGAACGTTCCCTATCAAAAGGCGCTGTATGTCATGGAGCTTGCTAAGGCTGACGACAGCGAGGGACTGGCCTTTGTGGGTCTGGGCAAATCCGCCATGGCTGACGGCAAAGGCGCCGCCGTGCTGCTGTATGAGGCCGCCATTGAGCAGTTCACCGCTCTGGACGGCTATAAGGACAGCGCGGCGAATATAGAGCTGTGCCGGGCCGCCATTGAGCAG
>CAYFSB010000271.1:2014-2588 GCA_964345655.1 uncultured Oscillospiraceae bacterium | reverse complement strand
ATCATCAGTTGTATTCCTTCCCGCACACCGCCAGCACTGTTCTCACCATGGTTTTCAGCTCATTTATCACGCTGAACTCCTCTATGGCCCGGAGATTATAATTCATCTTTCCGGGGAGAACTTGATTTACATAAGTATCGTCAATGTTCTCTGACTGGCCAAGCAGCTTATACTCGTCCTTATATCTGATGCTGGCCTCAGAGGTAACCCCGGCAGGCAGCAAAAGCGTCGCAAGCATTTCCTTTGTATACCTGGCCACATACCTCGGCACCTCCGGCCTTGTACCTACAAAGCTCATGTCGCCATTGAGGATATTCAAAAGCTGGGGCAGCTCATCCAGGCGGCTGTTTCGAAGAAATCTTCCAACTCTTGTGATGCGCATGTCGTTGCCCGTGGTGAGCTGGGAGCCGATGCTCTCGGCGTTTGGTACCATGGTGCGGAATTTATAGATCGCAAAAGGCTTCCCGCCTTTACCTAACCGTTCCTGACGGAAAATCGCCGGGCCGGGAGAGTCAAGCTTGATCAATATGGCAATGATGACCATCGGCAGCGCAAAAATTAGTCCCAAAACGAA
>CAYFSB010000271.1:782-2004 GCA_964345655.1 uncultured Oscillospiraceae bacterium | reverse complement strand
TGCGGAATTTATAGATTTTAAAATGCCTGCAATACGTTGTCACCCGCTCCTGCAGGAAAAACACCCCGCCTTTTGAGTCCAGCGCCACAGCGGCGGAGATGGCCAGAAATGCCGGCGACAGCAGCGCCAAAAGCAGCGCGGAGCCTGTCACATCAAAGGCTCTCTTAGCCGCAAGGCCTCCTTTGTGCCGCTGTAAAACCTCATAATAATGCCGGACTTCCTCAGTCTTAAGCTCCGGCGGCAGCTCATCCCAGTCCTTTAAAATCATACCTTATCTGTACTCTCTCAAAATCAATTCAAAATTCTCCGCCACATACGCGGCGTCCTCATCATCTATAAGCGTGTGCATGGGCAGGGTTATCTCGTTTGCGTACTGAGCGTAGGCATTGGGGTAGTTTCCAATATCAAAGCCCAGATTCTTATACGCGGTCATCATGGGCAGGGGCTTAAAATGGACATTGCAGGCGATGCCGTTTTCCGCCATTTTGGTGATTATATCGCTGCGCTGCTCCGGGCTTATGCCCGGAATGCGGGTAAGATACAGGTGATAGTTGCCCTGCCGGTCAGCCCGGCTGTGGGCAAGCCTTTCAATACCGGCTGGCAGCAGAATTTTATCGTATATCTCCGCTGTGCGGCGGCGGCGGGCAATCAGGCTGTCAAAGCGCTCAAGCTGCTTAAGTCCGATAGCCGCCGTCAGGTCGGTCATATTGCATTTATAGGCAGGATAGATAATGTCGTATTCCCAGGCGCCCGGCTTGAGCTTTGCCGCGGCGTCCTTATTCTGCCCGTGGAGGGATAAAAGCTGGTACTGTTCATAGAGCCAGTCATTATCCAGCCCTTCCCTGCTTCTCCATGTGGCGGCGCCCCCCTCGGCAGTAGTGAGATTCTTCACCGCGTGGAAACTATAGCAGGTAAAATCAGCCGCAGCTCCGGATTTCTTCCCCTGGTATTCTGCGCCGAAGGAATGGGCCGCATCCGCCATGACAATTGGCCGGTCAAAGAGGGCCTGTATAGCGTTGTCAGGGTGATACAGATGCTTTTTGCTGTTCACGGCGGCAAACACACGGTCATAGTCCACCATCACCCCGCCGATATCCACGGGAATAACCACCTTGGTCTTCTCCGTTATGGCGTCGGCAAGCTGCTGGTAGTTTATCTCATAGGAATCCGGCTCAGTGTCCACCATAATCAGCTTTGCCCCCACATGACACACCACTGAGGC
>CAYFSB010000271.1:0-690 GCA_964345655.1 uncultured Oscillospiraceae bacterium | reverse complement strand
ATACGCTGTAGTAACCACCTCATCCCCCGGCCCAATGCCCAGCACACGCAGGGTCATTTCCAGAGCAGCGGTGGCAGAGTTAAGGCAAACAGCCCGGTCGGTCCCGCAATAGGCAGCTATATTCCTCTCAAACTGTTTTGCCCTTGGTCCCGTAGTTATCCATCCGGAGCGCATAGCCTCAACAACTTCGTTTATCTCAAGCTCCGATATATCCGGCGGGGAAAAACTTATCTTTCTCATACTCTGCCTCTATCCATACTGTTTTATATTGTCGTGGCGGCCAGGTCCTCTTCCTGATCAAAGAAGATTGGACTGTAGCTGTCGTCCTCGGCCTCCTGTATAAGAGACAGCATGCACTCTCTTACATCTCTGTTCGGTGCCTTTATCACGCCTCTCAGGGTGTCCAGCTTCTCCTCGATCTCTGCCTTGGTATACTGCACCTGATGTCCAACATATATCAGGTCGTTTTCCGTCTTTTGCAGGCCTTCAGCCTTCAGCAGCAGCTCCTCATACAGCTTCTCTCCGGGGCGAAGACCGGTATACTCAATCTTTATATCCACATCCGGCTCAAGCCCGCATAGACGTATCATCTTTCTCGCCATACTGTCTATCCTCACAGGACTGCCCATGTCCAGCACAAAGACCTCACCGCCCTTGGCATAAGCTCCGGCCTGCAAGATCAGCGATACT
>CAYFSB010000270.1:0-2600 GCA_964345655.1 uncultured Oscillospiraceae bacterium | reverse complement strand
CATGAACCCCACCCAGAAGACCGTCGAGGCTCTTATGAACCTTGAAGTTCCCGCCGGCGTGGAGATAGAGATCAAGCTCTGAGCAAAACCCCGCAGACCCCACAACAGTAAACGACCCATAGTCCGCAGCTTGCGAATGCGGACGAGTTAAGTTGCCAGCCTCTGAACGCGGCAAAACCGCGGACCAAGCGAGGCAACCAATAACCGTAAGGAGGAAATAAAATGAAGAAAGCCATAATCGGCAAGAAGGTCGGCATGACGCAGATCTTCGACGAGACTGGTAAAGTCATTCCTGTCACCGTCATTGAAGCCGGCCCCTGCGTGGTCGTGCAGAAGATGACCCATGAAAAGGAAGGCTACAACGCAGTCCAGTTCGGTTACGAAGAAGTAGCCGAGAAGAAGCTCACCCAGCCTGAGCAGGGACACCTGAAGAAGGCGGGCGTAGGCACAGTCAAGCATCTCAAGGAGTTCCGCCTTGAGGACAGCAGCAAGCTGGAAGTCGGCGACGTGGTCAAGGCCGACGTGTTCGCTGAGGGTGACAAGGTAGACGTCACCGGCATCAGCAAAGGTAAGGGCTACGCCGGCGTTATAAAGCGCTTTGGCCAGGGCCGTACCCCCACCAGCCACGGCGGCGGACCTGTCCACCGTCACGCAGGCTCCATGGGCTCCGGCACAGATCCCTCCCGTATATTCCCGGGCAAGAAGCAGGCGGGACACATGGGTGTGGACCAGGTCACCGTACAGAACCTTGACATCGTCAAGGTGGACGCTGAACTGAATATGATCGCCATCCGCGGCGCCGTCCCCGGCCCCAAGGGCAGCATCGTCTACATCAAGAACACCGTCAAGACCCAGCCCGTCAAGAAGGGCGATGCCGCCGGCATCAGCCACAACCCGCAGAAGGCCTCCGCGCGTGTCAACCCGCAGAAGGCTTCCGCACGTACCAAGTAAAGAAAGGAGAGCAGCATAAATGCCTAAAGCTAACGTATTTAACATGGCAGGCGAGAAGATCGGCGAGATCGAGCTCTCCGAGGCCATATTCGGCGTTGAGCCGAACAAGAGCGTTCTCCATGATTCTGTCAAGAATCATCTGGCAAACTGCCGTCAGGGCACCCAGAGCGCTCTCACCAAGGGCGAAGTTTCCTACACCACCAGAAAACCCTGGCGTCAGAAGGGCACCGGCCGCGCACGCGCCGGTTACGCAGGCTCCCCCGTGTGGTATCACGGCGGCGTAGCATTTGCTCCCAAGCCCCGCGACTACAGCTACACCCTCAACAAGAAGGTGAAGCGCATCGCCCTCAAGTCCGCGCTGTCCGTGAAAGCGGCCGACAACGAGATAATCGTTATCGACGGACTGAAGGTCGAGGAGATAAAGACAAAGGTTTTCCAGAGCTTCCTCAGCAAGCTCGGCGTAGAGGGCAAGGCTCTTGTAGTTACCGAGAATGTGGACGAGAAGGTCGTCAAGTCCGCCCGCAATATTGCCGGCGTCACCACCACCATCGCCAGCATCCTTAGCCCTTACATGATACTCACCAGCGGCAAGATGATAGTCGATAAGGCTGCCCTTGCCAAGATCGAGGAGGTGTACGCCTGATGAAGACAGTATACGATGTCGTCATTCGCCCCATCATCACCGAGCAGTCCATGGAGGATCTGGACATCAAGAAGTACGCGTTTGAAGTTGCAAAGGACGCAAACAAGATCGAGATCAAAAAGGCCATCGAAGAGATCTTTGATGTCACCGTGATCAAGGTCACCACGCTCAACGTCCGCGGCAAGGCCAAGCGTACCGGTGCTTACCCCATGGGTAAGACCGCCTCCTGGAAAAAGGCCGTCGTAAAGCTCAGTGCAGACTCCAAGAACATTGAGCTCTTTGAAGGCATGGCATAAGGGAGGAATGAAGAATGGCTATTAAAACTTACAGACCTACTACTCCTGCCAGAAGACAGATGACTGTCTCCGGCTTTGAAGGAGTTGATAAGCATGTCAAGCCTGAGAAGGGCCTTACCGAGGTCCTGAAGAAGAACTCCGGCCGCAACAACTACGGCCGCATCACCGTCCGCCATCAGGGCGGCGGAAACCGCCAGAAGTACCGCGTTATTGATTTCAAGCGCAACAAGCTTGAAATGAGCGCGAAGGTCGTCCGTACCGAGTACGACCCCAACCGCAGCGCTTTCATAGCCCTGTGCGAGTATGAGGATGGCGAGCGCCGTTATATCCTGGCTCCCGTCGGCCTGCCAGCAGGCGACAGCGTTGTCGCTTCCGCAGCCGCCGATATCAAGCCCGGCAACGCACTGCCTCTGGCAAATATCCCCGTGGGCACCGTTATCCACAACATTGAGCTCTACCCCGGCAAGGGCGCGCAGCTTGTCCGCAGCGCCGGCGTCGCCGCTCAGCTCATGGCCAAGGAAAACGGTATGGCCACTGTCCGCCTGCCTTCCGGCGAGTATCGCAAGGTCCGCATGGACTGCTTCGCCACTATCGGCCAGGTTGGCAATATAGTCCACGGCAACATTCACATCGGCAAGGCCGGACGCAAACGGCACATGGGCGTTCGCCCCACCGTCCGCGGCTCCGTCATGAACCCCTGTGACCACCCC
>CAYFSB010000269.1:0-2608 GCA_964345655.1 uncultured Oscillospiraceae bacterium | reverse complement strand
TCGGCGCATACCATGTGGGCTTCATGGGCGAATGGATCACCCGCGAGTATCTGGCCCGCAGAGGCGGCACCGTAAGACTCAAGCATCTTGTCAAATCCCGCTGCCCGCTGTTCGGGTACTCGCTGGAGGAGATGAAGATAGACGGACAGTATGTGCGTCAGACCTTCCTGCGCCCGGAGCTGCAGTCAAAGCTGGGCTTTGAGGGCTACGATGCCGGCGCGAAGATACTCACCGACTTCTTCAAAGAGCAGATAAAGGAATTCATGACCGACGATCTGGATCCCCTGGGCCGTCAGATAATTGAGCTTTGCCTCAACGACGCGCCTCTTGAGGAGTATCTGGCTCTGACGCCGATGAAAAATATCAAGTAATTCAATATTCACCGGATAGAAACAGCCGCAGCAAATGCTGCGGCTGTTTTGTTTAGTTTTTTCTTGTTATTCTGTCGCATAAGTGGTATCTTATTTGCAGTTATTTGAAAGGAAGAGAGCATATGAAGCCTATGAAAATTGTTGTTCTTGGCGGAGGAATAAGCACCGAGCGCCATGTGGCTCTTGTGTCCGGCACATCTGTGTGCCGTGCACTGAGGAGTCTGGGACACAGGGCGATATTTGTGGATATGTTCCTGGGTATGGAGGACTATTCCGGAGCGCTGGAGGCCGCATTCGACGTGCCGGACGGCTTTTGCGGAAGCGTTGCCATAGAGACCAAAGCACCGGACCTGCAGGCGGTCATTGCCTCAAGAAAATTTAAAAGCCCCAGCAGACTGGGCAAAAACGTGCTTGAAATCTGCGCGCTGGCGGATTGCGTTTTTCTGGGTCTCCACGGAGCTGACGGCGAGGACGGGAAGATCCAGGCGGCTCTGGACCTGATGGGCGTGCCATATACAGGCTCCGGCCCTCTGGGCAGCGGCATGGCCATGGATAAGGCGGTGGCAAAGCGCATAATGGAGAGCTGCGGTGTGCCCACACCTAAATGGAGCGAGCTCACATATTCAGAGGAGGATATTCCCAGACTTACAGAGGAGCTGCCCGTGCCAAGCGCGGTCAAGGTGGTGGGCGGCGGCTCATCCATTGGGGTAGCGCTGCCGGAGACAAGGGAAGAGCTCCATGAGGCGCTGTGTGATATTCTGAAATACGGCAACCGCATATTGGTCGAAGAGAAAATAAAAGGCAGAGAGCTGACGGTGCCGGTGTTTGACGGGCGGTATCTGAGTCCCATTGAGATAGTCCCCCCGGAGGGCATGACCTTTGACTATGTGGCCAAATATCAGAGCGGCGCTCAGGGCGCCAGCGAAATATGCCCGGCCCCCATAACCGAGGCTGAGAAGGAGCTTATTGGCGAATACGCCATGCGCATCCATAACGCGCTTGGCCTGTCCGTATACTCAAGAACCGACTTTATCCTTGACGGTGACGGCAGGGCCTGGTGTCTTGAGGTGAATACACTGCCAGGAATGACGCCCAACAGCCTTATCCCAAAGGCAGCTGCCATAGAGGGACTGAGCTACGCCGGGCTTTGCGAGAAAATTGTTGAGCTGTCAATGAAAGAAAGGGCCAGATAAATGTTCACATGTTAACAAATTCTTGATGTTTTGGTCTCTGCTTGTGGTAAAATTAATACTTAGAGAAAAAATATTATAAGGTGAGAACATGAGGGAACGTCTGGCAAGATTTATGGCCGGCAGAAACGGCAATGACCAATTAAATATATTTTTACTAATAGTTGATGTAGTCCTGCTGCTGATAGCGGGGATTTTTTCCGGAAGCATAGGCAAATACCTGTACCCGTTGGTTTTTGTAATGCTGATATACATCTATTTCAGGATGTTTTCCCGGAATCTTACCCGCCGCAGAGAGGAGAACGGGAAGTATATCCGCCTGAAATTTAGGATCTCGGCGGTATTCAAGGTTCGGCATGAGCGCTGGGTGCAAAGGCGGGACTATAAGTTTTTTACCTGCCCATCCTGCAAGACCACGCTGCGCGTGCCCAGAGGACATGGCAAGATAAAAATAGTGTGCCGTAAATGCGGAAACTCATTTATGGGTAAGTCCTGACATGTTTGGATATCTTATTGCCGCGTCGGAGCTGATGACTCAGGAGCAGCATGACCGATACAGGGCGTGCTACTGCGGTCTCTGCCGCTGCCTCAAGGAGCGGCACGGCCAGATTTCCAGATTGACGCTCAATTATGACATGACCTTTCTTGTGCTGCTGCTGGGCTCGCTGTATGAGCCGCAGGAGCGCAGCGGAGAGGGTGTATGCGCTGTACATCCGATAAAGCCCAGGTGCTGGTGGGAAAATCAGGCTACAGAATATGCCGCGGACATGAACGTTGCGCTGGCATACCTTAAGTGTCTTGATAACTGGGATGACGACAGCAATCCGCTGGCGCTGGCCGAGGCGGGAGTACTGAAAGGCGCGTATGAGGCAACGGCGAACGCCTATCCCAGACAGTGCGGGGCAATGCGCAGCTCCATGGAACAGCTCCATGAGCTTGAGAAATCCGGCACGGAAGACCCTGACAGTGCGGCGGAGACCTTTGGGCGGCTTATGGGTGAGGTTCTGGTTTTCAGAGAGGACAGATGGAGCGGAGAACTCAGGGCCA
>CAYFSB010000268.1:236-2610 GCA_964345655.1 uncultured Oscillospiraceae bacterium | reverse complement strand
CCTACTTTTCAATGTTTTATCTATATAATAATTTGTTTTATTTGCACTATTCAACTCTTCTATAAAATCACATATGTAATAATATGATGTCGGGGTCAAAACCCCACTAATAAGTTAACGCTAATAGTTCATTTGCACCTTGAAAATTTCATAGTTGGCTAAATTCAGGTCATTCCGATGTGTCCTTTCAATTGATCGTGGATGTACCTTATCTATCTCCTTAGCCAAGGAGCGGATTTGAGGCGTAATGTCCCGTGCCATTCCGGAACCGGAACAGCTTTTTGAAATTCAAAGCACCAATCTTGCCACCGAAGCAGAACTTACATCGCTGTATTCCTCTTGCTGGCATGCGATCCGCATTGTATTGGTTTTTGAGAATCGATGGAACTGTCTCAACACCATTCCGAAGTCTTGCGATCTGCTTGAAGCGTTCAGTATCTTTCGACTTGATGTATTCAGCTCTCACCACGCTCTTTCTGGAGACTGTCTTTTTGGCGACCCGCTTGAATATCTTAGGCTTGCACTGATCCTGGAATGGGCAGTTCACACAGTGCTCTCTGTCAAACGATACGAGACATTGTTCTGTGTCCTTGCTGTAACTGCATGATCTTGGCGCATGACCGGCTGGGCACTCAATCACTTTGGTGAAGTCTTCGTTGAACTTGAAGTCTGCCATGATCGGATCTGTCTCTTTGCCGGCGAGATCAGTTGGAACAAGCTCAATGTTCTTGCTGGCTGCAAGCTCGATGTTCTCAACGCTGGAGTATGCACCGTCAACGGTGATTAGCGTTTTCTCACTCTGAGGTTGAATGTTTTCAAGGTATTCCTTGAGCATCTCGTCATCGCTGACGTTGTTCTTCTCAAACTGGTAGCCTGTAACAACGCTTCCGTTGGTGCCTACGCTCTCTTCAAGGTTGGCTACATAACCTCGATGCTCCTTTCCGGCCTTTGATCTGAAAGTCGCATCTGGATCAGAAGGATTCTGCATAATGTTTGAATCCATTCTGCCATCTTCTTTGGTGCGAAGTCTGCGGGATTCACCATCCACCACAGTTTGTTCAGCCATGCATCTGGAAAAGAGCTGGTATTCAGTGACATCATCGTAGCCGCCTTTGCAGAGTTCTATGAGCTCATCTGCATCAGATAGAAGAGTTAGCATACGCTCATCTGCATCATCATCCCTGCTGTGGTAAATGACTTTATTGTAGTCATTCGGCTCAAGATAGTGCCCGAATCTTTCGCGGTCGAACTCAGCACCGACCTTGTCGAGATACTTAATCAGCTTGGCTATGCTCGTATAAAGAAGTTCCATACGGCTCAGCCTGCGGATGTTTGCCTCAATCATAGTCGAGTCCATCCTGCGCACTCTTCCGTCGATCTTCATCAGTTTCGCGATTGCGCCGGAAAGACTCTCTATGCACTCATGATAGAGATCTACTCCGTGGGTAGTTTCATAGTCATAGCAGCGGATGCGGAAACGGGACAGGCTCTTGTCACTGAGTGGCTGTTCCTCGAAGCTTGTGGTATGCAGCGCATACTGGTAGCGAGGATCAAGCATAAGGTTGTCGACCATCTCGTCATCTGATATGTCGAAGAGCTCTTTGATGAGCAGTGCTCCAACGATTACGTTCACCGGGGTGTTAGGTCTTGAAGCTTTATCTGAATAGAGGACGTTGAAAGGCTCCTCATTAATGTTCGGGAATATATCTTCAGCAAATACCTTCGCCCACGATCTCTCAAGAGCCTTCTTCTCCCGGTCTGTGAGACCCCAGAAGGCGTCACTGAACGAGACTTGCTGTGATTGATTCTGCCTGAATGACATGCCGTTTTACCTCGCTTTCTACTGGTATTATTATACCATCACAGAGGTTCAACATGTTGAATTTTAGCCATTTTATGAGATTTTCAAGGTGCAAATGTTCAATGCATTATGGGGCTTTTGACCCCAACATCATAATATTGTAAATATGCATATTTAAATTTTTGAGGTATTTCTTCAACAAAATATTTATCAATGAACTCTATTATATAATTGATGTTACACAAAATACAAAAAAGAACAAATCCTAAATTATTTTTTAACTTGATTGGACTATTTCTAAAAAAATGATAATCTCGATATTTGACAATATTATTTCTGTCATCATAACTAAATGGCTCTAAATTTGTATCCAAGAAATAGTCCACAAGCTTCCCAGTAACAATGCTCAAATCTCTGATCTTAGGACCCTTTTTTTCATCTTCTAAAGTATTAAACGGCATATACATTGCACATAAAATAGTATTGCCACAAACTGCTCCATTACAATAATCCGTTCCCACATTATAATAACCAATTATCTTTACAAGTAAGCTTCGAATATTGTAAAAATAC
>CAYFSB010000268.1:0-226 GCA_964345655.1 uncultured Oscillospiraceae bacterium | reverse complement strand
ATGAAATTTATCCAATAGTAATGTTTCATATTCTTCATATGACATTTCAAACAATTTGTGAGCTTGTCTTAATTTTACATAGTATTCTTTTTCTTCATCCTTAAATCTCGGTGCATTTAGTCCAATTTTTTTGCACCATTGTTCCGCACCATCCGCAAAAATTCCTATATACGGTATGCTCATCATTACACAATTACTATTAATATTTTTAGCGTTATTTTGCATA
>CAYFSB010000267.1:0-2614 GCA_964345655.1 uncultured Oscillospiraceae bacterium | reverse complement strand
ACGCATGGATTCCGGCAGAGCTACCTTCCTGCCGCTGGACACAATACGCGGCAGCGTAATGGGCGACGCGCCGGTAAACGACAGCGGCTTTGTGGGAGTAGCCTATGATCTGGTGAAGTTTGACGGGCAATATGAGCAGATATTTAAGAACCTTCTGGGCAGGACCGTGGTGGCGGAGACGCTGGCTGATGCGGTGCGCATGTCCAAGGCAAACGGCAACAGGCTGAGAATAGTGACGCTGGACGGCCAGCTGATAAACGCCGGAGGCTCAATGACCGGCGGCAGCAGCGCCAGAGGCAGCGGCATTCTGTCCAGAGCAAACGAACTGAATAAGCTCCGGCAGCAGCGGACTGAGGCGGAGGAAAACGAGAAGAAGTGCGCGGGAGAGTTGAGCCGTGCCAGACAGAACCTGTCAGCGGTCAAGTATCAGCTGGATATGGCGACGGAGGATCAGGCGGAGCTGAGAAGCCGCTGCTCCTCATTTGAGGCTGAGAAAAAGGCCACCGAGGGCTCGGTGAGCCAGCTTGAGCTGCTGCTTCAGAGCCTGTCTGGGGACAGCCTTCAGCGCCGCGAGGCAGCCGAGGCCGCCAGACGCCAGATCGAGAGTTTTACAGGCCGCCATGAAGAGAAGCGGGCACAGGCGGAGAAGATAAACCAGCACATAAAGGAAATTAAAGATGAGATAGCCGCTATCAGCCGCAGCAAGCTGGAGCTGGAGGGCAAGCGTACAAAAGCTGAAAAAGACGCCCAGACCAGGAACACGGACATTCTTGAGCTGGAACGGCTTGCCGCCCGGATAGAGCAGAAAAAGCTTGCCGCAGACATGGAGGAGAGGCAGATACTGGACAAGCTCTGGGAAAACTATGAGCTGAGCCACAGCGCCGCCGTATCCATACGCCAGCCTGTGGAGAATCTGCAAAAGGCAAACAAAGCCATAAATGATCTGCGCCGGGAGATAAACGCGCTTGGCACACCCAATATCGGCGCAATTGATGAATATGAGCGGGTAAACACCAGGTACGAGTTCCTTTCTTCCCAGCGGGACGATGTGGACAAGGCAAAAGCTGAATTGCAGGACATTATCAGCGACATAACCGGCCAGATGAAGGAGCTGTTTCTCAGCCGCTTCAGGGAGATCGACCAGAGCTTCCGCCAGACCTTTCTGGAGCTATTCGGCGGCGGCAAGGCCGCGCTGGTTCTGGAGGATGAGGACAATGTGCTTGAGTGCGGCATCGAGATAAAGGTGCAGCCGCCGGGCAAGGCCCTTTCCACGATAAGCCTGCTCTCAGGCGGTGAGATGGCCTTTGTGGCTATAGCCCTGTACTTTGCGATATTGAAGGTGCGCCCCACGCCGTTTTGCGTCATGGACGAGATAGAGGCGGCTTTGGATGAGGCAAACGTCACCCGCTATGCCGAGTATATGCGCCGCATGGCGGACAAGACCCAATTTTTGGTTATAACCCACCGCCGTGGCACTATGGAGGAGGCGGACATGCTGTATGGCGTCACCATGCAGGAGAAGGGCGTCTCCACGGTGATAGAACTGGATCTGGACAGCGCAAAAAAGACTATTGAGGAGTAAGGCCGTTATGGGATTTTTCGACAAGATATTTTCCGGCCTGGGAAAGACCAGGGCGAACCTTGAGGAGCTGGAAGAGATATTCCGTGGCTATAAGCCGGACAACGAGGATTTTTACGATGAGCTGGAAGAGCTGCTTGTAATGTCTGATGTGGGCGCGGCTACTGCGGACAGAGTGGTCCAGGCGCTGAAAAAGATGACCTGGGAGCGGCGTTTTCGTCATGGCGACGAGGCCCGTGCAGGACTCATAGAGATACTGTCAAAGCTGCTTACCGTTGGCGACACGGCGCTTAAGCTGGACACGAAGCCTTCGGTCATACTTATGGTGGGCGTAAACGGGGTGGGGAAGACCACCACTATCGGCAAGCTCGCCTATCAGCTCATTAGCCAGGGCAAAAAAGTGCTGCTCTGCGCGGGAGATACCTTCCGTGCCGCGGCGGCAGAGCAGCTGACAATATGGGCAGAGCGTTCAGGCGCGGATATTGTCCGCCACGAAGAGGGCAGCGACCCGGCGGCGGTCGTGTACGACGGAATCTGTGCTGCAAAGGCCAGAGGCGCCGACGTGATCATCATTGACACCGCGGGCAGGCTGCACAACAAGCAGAATCTTATGAATGAGCTGAACAAGATGCGCCGGATAATCAGCCGGGAGCTGCCTGAGAGCGACGTGGAGACTCTGATGGTGCTGGACGCCACCACCGGCCAAAACGGACTTATCCAGGCAAAGCAATTTCTTGAGACCTCCGGCCTGACCGGCATTGTGCTCACAAAGCTGGACGGCACCGCCAAGGGCGGCATAGTCTTTGCCATAGCAAGCGACCTGAAGCTGCCGGTGAAATATGTGGGCGTCGGCGAGGGAATGGACGATCTGATACCATTTGATGCAAAGACCTTTGTGGAGGCCCTGTTCAAATAAAAAAATGCCGGGTCAAGCCCGGAAATGCGATAATAAAGGAGAAACCCATGTCAATAACAAGTAAACAGCGCGCCCAGCTCCGCGGTCTCGCGGCGGCGGAGGAGACAATAATCCAGGTG
>CAYFSB010000266.1:0-2626 GCA_964345655.1 uncultured Oscillospiraceae bacterium | reverse complement strand
ACCTTGTAGCCGCCGTGAGTGCGGTTGCGCATTATCATGTTCTCGTTGAGCCAGGCCATGTCGTAATAGGCCTGCTCACGGTTCTCCGGCGTGTCCTCCTCGGCAATCTCTCTGGTGTTGATCATGGAGAGCATGTCCGTCAGAGGAACAATGCCCCAGCAGTGTATCATCCAGTTGAGCATATCAATGCAGTACTGGGGCTGGACGCCCCATATAATGGCCCGGTGACGGTATTCTCTGGCCATCATTTTCTTTTCACGATAGCCCTTTTCGGCGTACTTCATTATCTTTCTGTCTATGGGCGGGAATTTGGCGGAGCGTCCGCAGTTGCCCATATAGTTTGTATCGTTATACAGAGAGAAGGGTGCGCCTACAAACTGGGGGTAGGGAGTGCTGTTTATCTCCAGCCAGGCCATGCGATTGCTCGTGGCGTCGTTTAGGCGGCGGGCACACTCAAAATAATGTGTCCAGTCCCATTTCTGCCCGGTGTGCTCTTCGATGAAGACAATGGCGTTCTTTATATCCTGGGCGGCATAGGCCTGAACGTCATCCTCGCGGTGACGCATGGGCGCTACAAGCTGGAAGGTGGGAATTCCGTATTCCTGCTCAAGACGTTTGGCGATAATGCCATTGCCCATGAGGGAGCCGTCACAGGTGGTGTTGACCTGCACCGCACAGCAGCCCAACACAGCAAAGTCATCCTCTATGGAAGTGCCTGCCTCTGCCTCAGGCATGGGACACACATCACCCGGAAGACCCCACTGCTGGGCCACATCCAGATAATGAGTGGATGAGTACTGGGTCAGAAGATTTGCCACAAACATGCAGGGCACTTCGCGCAGTATGGCCTTCACATTCGGAAAGCCCATCATAAATGCGGTCATGGCGTTCTCGTCGGTGAGAACACACTTCTTGGAATACTCCGTGTCGTTGCCGGTCCTGCGGTCGCCCCTGAATATGTTTTCAAGGGTGGACTCCACATCGTAGACCACGAAATCCATCGCGGTGTGTACGATACGCAGCGACTCGTCCCGCAGACCCATGGTGAATTTATCCACCATGTGGGGCACTGCCAGGTAGTTTGCCATCCAGCGGTACCGGAACATTCCCTTGATATTCCGCGGTTTCACAACGAATTTCGCCAGGATTGACAGAATATACAGCCAGCGGGTGTAATCATACAGCGTGTCCTTCACGCCGCGCCACTCACGGCGCTTGCGTACCTTGCCGCCGTCAAACAGAACGCCCAGCTGTGTTTCACCGATTTTTTCAGGGCCTGTTACAGTCGCCATTATTTTGCACCTCCCCGCAGCCTTTTGATCTCAATGCTCTCCACAAAGGCCTGCACCCGCGTGCGCATCTGCCCCAGAGAGGAGATTATGTTATACGGCCTGTCCACAGACAAAACGGGGTAGCCGTAGTCGTCCCGGAGCATGGTGGAACCCAGCATCCGCTCATATGCCCAGGGGTCGCAGAACTTTACCTGCTCGTATATTATGCCGTCCGCACCGTACTCCTCGGCAAGCTCACTTACATATTTCTTGCGCCCGTACACCTTCTCCATGTTCATCATGCGGGGGCATTGGCATCTGTACATGTACTGGCGGCAGACCTGAGTCAGCGCGTCCTCGCTGTCATTGAGCTGTATCGTGTCTCTGCCGGGCAGTGAGCCGAAACAGAACCGGTCGGCACAGACATAGGCGCCGGTATCCTCAATAAGCTTTATCAGGCCGCTGTCGTCCACCTCAGAACCGACTACCATGACTCTCGCCCGATAGTCTTTTTCGTCAGGCTCTCTCGTACTGAGCTCTGCAAGGGTCTCCGTCAGCTTGTCAATAAGCAGATACTTGGGAGCCACATATGTGGCAAGCGTGAGCACATGGAACTCATAGCCGGTTATTCTGGGTCTCGCCCCCTTGCGGTAGTCGCCTATGGCGCGAATAAGGCGGCATACCTGGTTGTGCTCCTCCACGGCCCTGCGTATGGCCGCGTCCGAGGTGTCAATTCCGTATTTATCGTACAGAGGCGTCAGGATATGGTTTTTGCACTGGAGTACATACAGGTTCAGTCCGTTTTCATCCGCCTTCAGCGGTATCTCCATGTTCTCATGGAAAAATTTGTCCTTGCCCTTGCCCATGGTCTTGAGAAGCTCCATGTTCTCCACGGCGCGGTTTATCATAGTGCAGCCGTCGGGCGCTATGATGCAGTCGGCAAAGTTGTAACCGCCCTCAATGGCCCGCTCCAGCAGAGCCCGGCTGGTTTCACATAGCAGGCTAGTCATGTAGTAGGTCGCAATGTCCATGGAGCTGGTGTTGGGCGCAAACAGACGCACGGAAAATGCGCCGGCCATGTTCATTAAAGGCTCCGGCGTGTTCTCACAGACATATGCCACGCAGACCTTGCCCTCACTTTGCGCTTTGTCTATGAGCTCATTGTGGGCGTTTTGCAAAAGCTTCTCAAAATACAGCAGGTGCTTCAAGTCCTTCACTAAACTTATTCCCCCCCCTTTATTTGCGTTATCCGGTTGCCATGATATTAATTTAACTCATGTAGAAATATATGTCCACAAATGTGTGTTCGGCAATTTAAAATGTTAGCAAAAGGCCTCTTGTGAACAAAGCGTGAA
>CAYFSB010000265.1:2319-2638 GCA_964345655.1 uncultured Oscillospiraceae bacterium | reverse complement strand
TGTATCGCGCTGAAGGACGAGATGTCCATGCGTCTTCAGGGCATATATGAGTCCGGCTACAGGCATTTCATTTGCGGCATGGCCATAGGCTGTGACATGTATTTTGCCGAGGCGGTGCTGGCCCTGCGTGATATTAACCCGGACGTCACTCTGGAGGCCGCCATTCCCTGCGGCAGTCAGAGCGAAAAATGGCCTTCTGCTCAACGGCAGCGGTATAACAGGCTTCTGGACAGCTGCGATAAGGTGACGGTTTTGCAGATTCATTACACGCCGGACTGCATGATGCGCCGCAACCGGTATATGGTGGATAACTCCTCCC
>CAYFSB010000265.1:0-2309 GCA_964345655.1 uncultured Oscillospiraceae bacterium | reverse complement strand
ACGACGCGCAGGGGGAGTCAATGCCCTGACCGTTGGTGACGCGGAAGGCAATCGACTGCTTGTCCGCATCCGCCGGATGAAGAGCCACGCGGAAGGAGACCGTCGGATGCTCGCTGCCCAGACGCTTGTCGCCCAGCGGCAGCAGCTCAAAGTGATCATCTTTGACATATGAATATAGAAGCAAATGAGCCCGGCGATTTTCGCCGGGCTCAAGCTTTATGTCGTCTATCTGTGGTTTTTTCCGCCCAGCAGAAGCGCTTCAAGCTCTATGGTATCCTTGACAATATAGTCCGCCCCGGCCTCCTCCAGCTCCCCTGCCGCAGCATAGCCGTACCGGACACCGATGCACTTTATGCCGCATTGGTGTGCCCCGTAAACGTCATACTTGGTGTCTCCCACAAGGACGCTCTCGTCTCTGTCAGCCTTCAGACCGTCGATCGCCCACTGGACTATCTGCCATTTGGCATTATTGTTTCCCTCCGGCGAGCTGCCGTGAATAACGTCGAAAAGCTCCAGCATTCCTTCTTTTTCCAACAGTTCAACAGCCAGATTCTGGGGCTTTGAGGTGGCCAGCGCCGTTTTTATCCCGGCGCTGCGCAGCGCCTTGAGCAATTCCTTTACTCCGGTAAAGACCGCGCACTCATGCAGGCCGATCGGCACATACCGCTCACGAAAATCTGCTGTTGCCTTCTCAGCCATCTCAAGAGTAAAGCCAAACTTCTCCATAAACATATCTACAAGCGGAGGCCCCGCAAAGCATCTCAGCTCCTCAAGCGGCGCATCAAGCCCCTGCCTGTTTATGGCAAAGCGGACAGACTTAGTTATGCCCTCAAGAGTGTCAAACACTGTGCCGTCAAAATCAAATAAAACATTTCTGTACATCTGAGCCCTCAACTTTCTGTTTCTGTGATTATATACTCCGTCTAATTTGATGTCAATCCGGGAAAAATACGCATATGATATAACAGCTTGAAAACAAGGGGTGCAGTATGGAACAGACATATTTTCTCGGTACAAACACAAAAGACGGGTTTTATTCTCTATACCGGAGCTTTCCCGGCGGAAAAGATAATTTTCTCCACATCATAAAGGCCGGGCCGGGTACTGGGAAATCCGGATTTATGTGTAAGATCGGCGACGCCGCCGTAAAAAAAGGATATGAAGTTCAGCGCATATTATGCTCCGGCGACCCGGATTCACTGGACGGGGTATACATACCCTCACTGCACACGGCCTGGGTGGACGGTACCGCCCCCCATGTCACTGAGCCGGACTGCTTCGGCATAGATTCTGATTATGTAAACCTTGGCAAATTCTGCAAGCAGCCCTTTGAACCCGGTTAATGTGATTATGTAAACCAGCTCAGCTCCAGCTACAAATCGCTCTATCAGTCTGCCTACAGGTATCTTTTCGCCGCCGCCGCGCTGGAAGAGTCTTGTCCAAAAGCCTTCGGCAGCCAGGAAAATACTGCTGCGTTCAGACGTATTGACAGTGTGCTGGACAGGACGCTTGGCCGCTCCGTACTGAGCCGCGGAAAAATGACCGAGCGTTTTATCAGCGCCATAAGCTGCCTTGGAGAATACCGTCTTACAGGTGAAATCTCTAAGTTATGTAAATTAATCTACCAGTTTGACGACGGCTTCAGGGGCGCTGCGGCAGCGTTGGAGCACGCGGCGCTGGGGGCGCAGCGGCGCGGGGCCGATGTCATAGCCTGTCTGTCTCCGCTAAACCCCCAGCGTCTGGAGGCTGTGCTCATCCCGCAATGCTCCATGGCCTTTGTGGACAGCGGCTGGGGCTTGGAGGAGGTGCGGCATATGCGCATTGACGCCCTCATTCCCCTTGAGACCCAGCGGCGGCTGAGACCTGAGCTGCGGGAGACTGCCAGAGTTAAGGAGCGGACAATGGAGCTTGCATATGATAAGCTCAGGGCGGCGAAGGCCCTGCACGATGAGATGGAGGCGGTGTATATATCGCACATGGATTTTGCCGCGCTCACAGAATACACCGACAGCGAAATAAAAAAGCTGCTGAAATAATGCCCTTAAGCCGGCATAGTTAATAGGATAAGTGCTTTTAACAAAACGCAAAAATATGTCATTCTGAGTTCAGGCAAAGGATTTTTCCCGTGAAAGGCGTCAGTCAGGAAAAGATTCTTCAGCCCTTCGGCCTCAGAATGACATATTTTATTGCCCCAACTTTGATGCGGGGAATTTTTTATCAGTTCAGCAGCAGAAGAACCTGAAGCCGCAGAGAGGGCCAAGGCACATGTTCGCCGCGCACATTGTAAGGCACAGCCTGTCAGGACTCAG
>CAYFSB010000264.1:0-2655 GCA_964345655.1 uncultured Oscillospiraceae bacterium | reverse complement strand
GTCAGGCGACGGGGACGTGGACCCCATAGGCGCCTGCGTTGGACCCAAGGGCGGACGTGTGGCCAGCATTGTAAACGAGCTTGGCGGAGAAAAGATCGACATCATAAAGTACAGCGAAGTTCCTGAGGAGTATATTGCGGCGGCGCTCTCACCCTCAGAGGTGGTCAGCGTCACTATGCTGGAGGACGGCAAAAGCTGCCGGGTGATCGTGCCGGACGGCCAGCTGTCTCTTGCAATCGGCAAGGAAGGACAGAACGCCAGGCTTGCCGCGAAGCTCACCGGGTATAAAATAGATATTAAGCCTGAATCTGAGGCTTGACAGAGCAAATAAAACAGCAAAGGAGGCGGCAGCAATATGCCGAAGAAGATACCCATGCGGCAGTGTTTGGGCTGCCGCGAAATGAAACCCAAGAAAGAACTTATCCGGGTGGTGCGCTCCCCAGAGGGGGAGATAAGCCTGGACTTCAAGGGAAAGGCCAATGGCCGGGGCGCATATCTGTGCCCAAACCCTGACTGCCTGAAAAAGGCCGTGAAAGCCAAAGCGCTGGAGCGGGCGTTTTCAGCGCAGATACCCCAGGAGGTTTACGACAAATTGAATAAGGAAATGGAGGCCGAAGTATGATTGAAAAAATTCTGAATCTGCTTGGCCTCATGCGAAAAGCAAATTCCATAGCTGTAGGCGAGACCAACACGGGCGCTGCCGTCCGGGGCGGAAAAGCAAAGCTTATGCTTATGGCGCATGATGCCTCAGACAACGCGAGGCACAGAGCCGAGGGCTTTGCCGCGGGCAGAAGTGTTTTGACGGCGGAGCTGCCGTTTACCAAGGAGGAGCTTGCGGCGAGTCTGGGTATGAGCGGCTGCTCCATGGCCGCTGTAACAGATATGGGCTTTGCAAACGCGCTTTTGAAACTGCTTGCCGCCCAGTGGCCGGAGAATTATGGCGAGCTGGCCGCACAGATGGAACAGCGGTTTTCCAGAGCTGAGAGACGAAAAACCGAAGCGGCGGCGCATGAGAGAAACAAGAGGAGCGGAAAAAGGAGGACTAACGCATGAGCATGATTAAATACAGGATACATGAGGTGGCTAAGGACTTTAACGTAACTTCAAAGGTGATTTCACAGATACTCACCGACTATGTGGCACCTCCCAAAAACCACATGCAAGTCCTTGAAAACAACGAACTGGATATAATTTTTGAGTATATGACCCAGCATAACCAGGTCTCAAGTCTGGAGGAGGTATTTAACCCCAGACCCAAGGCTGAACCGGTGCCGGAGAAGCCCGCCGTGAAGCCTGTCCAGGATAAGGCCGCAGCGCCCGTCCCCAACAAGGCGGCCCCCGCAAAGCCCCATAACGACAGACCGGCAGCCCCCATACAGGAGCAGCCGACGGCAGAGAAGAAGGATAAGCCCCATGTTCCCCGTCAGGTGGCCGAGAAGCGTGTGGTAGACACCCGCGGCGGTGCGGCGGTGAACATAGAGAAATATAACGAGAAGTTCGAGGACATGGCCGGCGCTAAGACCAACAAAAATAATATGCGCCGGGGAACCAAGGAGAAATTCACCAATAAGCCCAAGCAGCGTCCCAATCAGCAGGTGGCCTCAGCCAAACGCCGTCAGGAGGAGCGGGACAAGATGAACCGGCTCCAGCTTGAAATTGCCAAGAAGCAGCAGCTTAAGGTGGCAATTCCCAGCGAGATCAGCGTTGGAGACCTGGCCTCCCGCATGAAGAAGACAGCGGCAGAGGTCATAAAACAGCTGTTTAAGCTTGGTGTTTTTGCATCCGTTTCGGAGATAATAGACTATGACACCGCGGCTCTTGTGGCAATGGAACTGGGCTGCAAGGTTGAGAAGGAAGTTATTGTCACCGTGGAGGATAAGCTCATCGACGTCCACGAGGATAAGGAAGAGGATCTGGTGTCAAGAGCGCCGGTGGTTGTTGTCATGGGCCACGTGGACCACGGCAAGACCTCTCTGCTTGACTATGTGCGCCACGCCAATGTGGTCTCCGGTGAGGCGGGCGGAATCACACAGCATATCGGTGCATATACAGTGGAGATAAACGGCAGTCCCATAACATTTTTGGATACTCCGGGCCATGAGGCCTTTACATCCATGCGCGCCAGAGGCGCCATGGTGACTGATATAGCCATTCTGGTTGTAGCGGCGGACGATGGAATCATGCCGCAGACCGTGGAGAGCATAAACCACGCGAAGGCGGCCGGAATACCGGTGGTTGTGGCAATAAACAAGATGGATACCGTGGGAGCGAACCCGGAGCGCATCAAGCAGCAGCTCACCGAGTACGACCTGGTCTCGGAGGACTGGGGCGGCGACACCATCATATGCCCGATCTCCGCTAAGACCGGTATGGGCATAGACAATCTGCTGGAGAACCTGGTTGTTCTGGCAGAGGTGCAGGAGCTGAAGGCCAACCCCAACAGAGCTGCCAGAGGCACAGTTATAGAAGCGAGGCTGGATAAGGGCCGCGGCCCCATAATGACAGTGCTTGTACAAAACGGTACCCTGAAGCTTGGTGATATAATAATTGCCGGCACAACTGTCGGCCGCGTCCGCACAATGATAAACGACAAGGGCCAGCGTGTCGAAGAGGCAGGCCCCTCAACACCTGTAGAGATATCCGGTCTCTCTGAGG
>CAYFSB010000263.1:0-2659 GCA_964345655.1 uncultured Oscillospiraceae bacterium | reverse complement strand
CTAGCGAAATACGCGGGAAGCTGCGTTTGCGCTTGGGTGCGGAGTTCCTGGATGACGAGGTGTATTCCGCCATTGTAAAAAACGGCTACTATGAGGCGCTGCCGGAGCTGTCGTGGCTGAGAGAGAAGGCCTATGAGCATCTGGACGAGAGGCGGATAGGCCATGTGGCCGGCTGCGAATGCGAGGCGGTAATGCTCTCAAAGCAGTGGGGCGAGGACCCAGAAGCCGCTGCAACAGCAGGGATACTGCATGATATCACCAAAAAACTTAATTTGGAAGAGCAGTTGATATTGTGCGGAAAATATGGTATTATTTGCGATAACGCGGAGCTGATGAACCCTGTGCTGCTCCATGCAAAGACTGGGGCAGCCCTGTCCAGGGAGCTTTTCGGAGTCTCAGAGGAGATATACCAGGCCATATGCTGGCACACCACAGGCAAGCCGGATATGACAACTCTTGAGAAAATTATTTATCTTGCGGATTATATCGAGCCCACGCGGGACTTTCCCGGTCTGGAAAAACTGCGTGATATGGCCTATAAGGATCTGGATTCGGCCATGGGTCTTGGCCTTGAGATGAGTCTGGAGGACATCCGGGGGCACGGTATTGAACCATATAAAGACACGGTCGAGGCGTATCAATGGTATTGCCGCCGCTGACCAAAGGAGGAAAAAATGTTAACACCCGCTCAAATTGCGTCAATAGCCGCCAAAGCGCTGGACGATAAGAAAGCCAAGGACGTAAAGGTCCTGAAAACCGCCGAACAGACCGTCCTGGCGGACTATTTTGTCATATGCAACGGTACTTCATCCACCCATGTGAAAGCCCTGGTGGACGAGGTGGACAAGCAGCTCTCCGAGGCCGGGGAGCCGCCCATAAGAAGGGAAGGCCTGCGCTCGGATATCTGGGTGCTGATGGATTTTGGCAGCGTCATTGTCCATGTCTTTACCGATGAGGCCAGAAAATTCTACAATCTTGAGCGCCTTTGGAGCGACTCTGAGGTGGTTGAGCCCTCATCCCTTACGGGCCCCTGATTACAGGGGAGTTCCGAACCAGATAAATTGAAAGGGAGAGAGCAGCATGAAATACGATTTTGAAGGTATAGAGAAAAAATGGCAGAACAGATGGGAAGAGAGTAAGCCCTATGCCGCCGTCACAGGCAGCGATAAGCCGAAGTTTTACGGGCTGATAGAGTTCCCATATCCCAGCGCCGCAGGGCTCCACGTGGGCCATCCCAGACCATTTACCGCCATTGACATAGTCACGCGGAAAAAGCGTATGGAGGGCTATAATGTCCTGTTCCCCATAGGGTTTGACGCTTTCGGTCTGCCCACGGAAAATTACGCTATTAAAAATCATATCCACCCCTCAGTGGTGACAAAGGACAATATAGAGAGCTTTACCCGCCAGCTGAAAATGCTGGGCTACGGCTTTGACTGGGACCGCTGCGTGGACACCACTGACCCCAAGTATTATAAATGGACCCAGTGGATATTCCTGCAGCTGTTTAAAAACGGGCTTGCCTACAAGACTACCATGCCTGTAAACTGGTGCACAAGCTGCAAGTGCGTTCTGGCCAACGAAGAGGTGGTAGAGGGCGTATGCGAGCGCTGCGGCAGCGAGGTGGTGCGTAAGGAGAAGAGCCAGTGGATGCTGGCCATCACAAAATACGCCCAGCGCCTTATAGACGATCTGGATGATCTGGACTATATTGAGCGCGTCAAGATCCAGCAGAAAAACTGGATAGGCCGCTCCACCGGCGCGGAGGTCATTTTCAACACCAGCTGCGGAGACGAGCTTGTGGTCTACACCACCCGGCCTGATACGCTCTTTGGCGCGACCTACATGGTGCTGTCCCCGGAGCATCAGTATGTAAACAAGTGGAGGGAGCAGCTCTCCAACTGGGATGAGGTCGCCGCATATGTGGATGAGGCCGCCCACAAGTCGGACTTTGAGCGCTCAGAGCTCAACAAGGAGAAGACAGGCGTTGAGCTGAAGGGCGTCAAGGCCATCAATCCGGTAAACGGCCGGGAGATACCCATCTTCATATCGGACTATGTCCTTGTGACCTACGGCACAGGCGCCATTATGGCCGTGCCTGCCCACGATGACCGTGACTGGGAGTTTGCAAAGAAGTTCGGCTGCGAGAAAGTTGAAGTGGTCCAGGGCGGCAATATCGACGAGTCCGCCTTTACCCTTAAGGACGACAGCGGCATAATGGTAAACTCCGGGTTCTTAAACGGCATGACCGTGAAGGACGCCATTCCCGCCATGGAGAAATGGCTGGAGGAGAAGGGCATAGGCCATCAGAAGGTAAACTACAAGCTCCGGGACTGGGTGTTCTCACGCCAGAGATACTGGGGCGAGCCGATACCGATTGTCAGCTGCCCTAAATGCGGCTGGGTCCCCATCCCCGAAAGCGAGCTGCCGCTGGTTTTGCCGCGGGTGGACTCCTATGAGCCTACCGATGACGGCGAGTCCCCGCTGTCCAAGATGACCGATTGGGTCAACACCACCTGCCCCTGCTGCGGCGGCCCTGCCAAGCGTGAGACAGACCCCATGCCACAGTGGGCCGGCTCAAGCTGGTACTTCCTGCGCTCCATGGACCCGCATAACGACAATGAGCTGGTCTCAAAAGAGGCGGAGGAGTATTGGGGCC
>CAYFSB010000262.1:0-2662 GCA_964345655.1 uncultured Oscillospiraceae bacterium | reverse complement strand
ATTTCGAGTCAGGGCCGTTATGACCACTTCGATACCTGTCCATATAGGTTTGGCAACAAAGGCGGGGATAGAACCGTGTGGCTTTTATGCTGGCTTTCATTCTTTGCCTTTTATTGCTTTGTAATTATATCCGATGTGGGGGGAAAAATCAAGACATATATATCCCCTTATTTTTTATATAAATTGTCTTAATATTTATATATATTACTTGACAAATTTAACTTCAGGTATTATTATATGCTTAAGGAAAACCGAAAGGGATGGCCGCATATGAAAAAAACATTGTACAGCCTCATGCTCAACGACGATGTGGTTCGCGAGGTTGATGTGCTTGCACACAAGCTGGGCACTAACCGATCCAATCTGATAAACCAGATTCTCGCCGAGTATGTAAATTATACTACACCTGAGCGGCGTATCAGTGATGTGCTCTCGGCAATTGAACAGCTAATGAGTCCTTCCCGAGATTTGGTTCCGAAGAGTTCCCTTGAATATAAGTACAGGCCGACGGTAAAATATGAGGTGGAGCTGTACCGGGGCGCGGAGGATGCGATTGGCGAACTGTCAGTGGTGTTCAGGACCCAGTCCACGGCGCTTATCCAGGCCATGACGGATTTCTTCCGCATATGGAAAAATATTGAGGATGCCCACCTGAGACCCCTGCTGAGCACAGATATTGATTACGCCCTCTTTGAGGGTAAATTCATGCGCAGTATTGCTGTTCCAGACCGGGACTGCAGCACTGAGGAGTTGGCTTCTGCCATCTCTGAATACATTAAGCTCTTCGACAAGCTGATGAAAAACTATCTCAACGGCAGACTTGACCCACATGAGGTGGAAGCTGCCTATTACTCCCATATGATCAATTCCGCAATTCATATTTGACTGCGGGAAAGGAGTTTTTATGAACGCTCAAAATTTTACGCAAAAAAGCCTTGAAGCGGTGCAGACTGCCCAGTCTATGGCCCAGGAGAACCGCAACAATTACATCATGCCGGAGCACCTTCTTTACGCCCTTGTTGACCAGGACGGCGGGCTTATTTCCTCGCTGTTTGAAAAGATGGGCGTTGACTGCAACGCTATTTTAGGCGAGCTGGACGCGGCGATCGCCGCACTGCCTAAAGTGGGCAATCAGACGGACGTATATCTCTCTCCGGAATCAAACCGGATCTTTGCCGCAGCAGAAAAAGCCGCCAAATCAATGGGGGATGAATACCTGTCTGTGGAACATTTGATGATAGGTATTTTCGCCGCCGCGACCCCTGCCATCAAACGCATCTTTGCCGACCATGGCATTACAAAGTCTGCCTTTTCAACTGAACTTTCCAAGGTTAAATCCGCGCCGGTAACGGGCGATAACCCGGAGAGCACCTATGACGCCCTTGCGAAATACGGTACCGACCTTGTAAAGCGCGCCAGAGACAATGAGCTTGACCCGGTCATCGGCAGAGACACGGAGATTAGAAATGTTATACGCATTCTCTCCCGCAAGACCAAGAACAACCCTGTCCTGATAGGTGAGCCCGGCGTTGGCAAAACCGCTATAGCCGAGGGTCTGGCTCAGCGTATTGTGCGCGGGGACGTGCCTGAAGGGCTAAAAGACAAGACAATATTCTCCCTTGACATGGGTGCGCTGATAGCAGGCGCCAAATACCGGGGCGAATTTGAAGAGCGGCTGAAAGCCGTTCTGGAGGAAATACGGAAGTCTGAGGGCAAGATAATCCTCTTTATTGATGAGCTGCACACTATTGTAGGTGCGGGTAAGACAGAGGGCAGCATGGATGCCGGAAACCTTCTCAAACCCATGCTTGCGCGCGGTGAATTGCACTGCATAGGCGCCACCACGCTGGATGAATACCGCAAATACATTGAGAAGGACGCAGCTCTTGAGCGCCGTTTTCAGCCGGTGCAGGTAGACGAACCCAGCGTTGAGGACACCATATCCATCCTTCGCGGCCTTAAAGAGCGCTATGAGGTCTATCACGGTGTACGCATTCACGACAATGCTCTCGTTGCCGCAGCCACCCTCTCCAACCGCTATATTACCGACAGATTTTTGCCGGACAAGGCCATTGATCTTGTGGATGAGGCCTGCGCGCTGATACGGACGGAGATCGACTCAATGCCCGCAGAGCTGGACGATATCCGCCGTAAAATCATGCAGTTGGAAATTGAGGAGATGGCCCTCAAAAAAGAGGATGACCAGTTGAGCCGCGACAGACTTGACAAGCTTCGCAAAGAACTTGCTGAACTCAAAGATAAGTTTAACTCCATGAAGTCCCGCTGGGAAACCGAAAAGAACAGCGTGGATCAGGTCAAGACGCTCAAAACCGAGATAGAAAAAACTCATGCCGACATTGAGCAGGCCCAGCTGCGCCTTGAATACGAGAAAGCGGCAAAGCTCAAATATTCTGATCTGCCTACCCTTGAGAAGAAGCTTGCAGAGGCAGAAAAACTCTCTGAGGATAAAAAGCAAAATACTATGGTTCACGACACCGTCACAGAAGAGGAGATATCCGGAATAGTCGCAAAGTGGACCGGTATCCCGGTCTCCAAGCTTCTGGAGGGTGAGAGGGAAAAGATCCTGCATTTGGACGAGTATCTGCACAAACGGGTCATTGGTCAGGATGAGGCTGTGCAGAAGGTCACGGAGGCTATCCTC
>CAYFSB010000261.1:0-2676 GCA_964345655.1 uncultured Oscillospiraceae bacterium | reverse complement strand
CGGATAATCCGGCTTGTTATGTCGTCCGCGCCGCCTAAGGGGTCTACCAGCAGCCCGTCCGGGTGCAGAGCGATGGCGTTCATGGTAAAGTCCCGACGGCTCAGGTCGGTGGTCAGGTCTCCGACAAAGCTGACCATGTCCGGATGCCTGTGGTCGGCATAGCCGCCGTCGGAGCGAAAAGTGGTCACCTCCAGAGCCCTGGAGCGCACCGTCACCGTAACTGTGCCGTGTTGAAGCCCCGTGGGACGCGAGATGGGAAAAATTTCCAGCACCTGCTCCGGCAGGGCGCTTGTGCATATGTCCCAATCCTGAGGGCGCTGATCCAGCAGCATGTCGCGGACGCAGCCGCCCACAAGAAAAGCCTGATGGCCGTGGGACTGCAGCGCCGCCAGAACCTGCCGCACATATTTGGGGGGGATAATGTTTGCCATTACACACTCCTGTCACTGTTGATAAACGTATGGGAAAACCGGGTTGCCACAGAGATAATATAAATTGTACCGGCATAATATCTACTTGCAATACAGATGCGGGGGTATTATAATACACTTTGGTTTTTTACAATTATTTTAGCATTTTGACAGTGTAACATCAATAGCGGCCGGTAAAAAATTTCACCCGGCTCCCGCCGTCGGATGGGGAAAAATATATATGCCGGCCTTGCGCGGCGGATTGGAGAATTGTATGACAGAATTTTCAAATTATCTTTCACCGGGGAGAAAAGGGCATCTCATCGGCATTGGAGGCGTATCCATGTCGTCCCTGGCGGAGGTTCTGCACGGAATGGGCATTGTCGTCACAGGCTCTGACATGAACGAAGGCCCAAATGTGGGGAATCTGCGCGAAAAGGGCATACATGTGTGCATAGGCCACAGCGCGGAGAATATTTCGGACGATGTGGAGTTCGTGGTGAGAACAGCCGCCGTCCATGATGAGAACCCCGAAATAATCTATGCCCATGAGCGGGGCATTCCTGTGTTCGAGCGGACACAGGCCTGGGGCGCCATATCCAGAGGCTACAGCAACGCCCTGTGCATCTCCGGCACCCACGGCAAGACCACTACCACCTCAATGTGTACACATATTCTGATGGCGGCGGACAGAGACCCCACCGTCATGATAGGCGGCACCCTGCCTCTGCTCAATGCCGGGCACAGAGTGGGCCACGGCAACACCATTATAATGGAGGCCTGTGAGTATTATAACTCATTTTTGTCCTTCCACCCTACGGTGGCGGTGATACTCAACATAGAGGCAGACCATCTGGATTTCTTCAAGGATCTGAGCGATGAGGAGCACTCCTTCAGGAGCTTTGCAGACAGAGTCCCGGAGGACGGGTACGTGGTGGCGAACAATGACGACAGAAACACCATGGAGACGCTGAAGGGTATAGACAGAAAGGTCATCACCTTCGGTCTTAGCCCGGAGGCAGACGTATACGCGGAGAACATAAAATATGTAGGCGCCACCAGCGAGTTCGACATAATGTACAAGGGCAGCTTATTCACGGATGTGACGCTGCATGTTCCCGGACAGCACAACGTAAAAAATGCGCTGGCAGCTACCGCCGCGGCCATATGTCTGGGCGTCCGGCCCAATGCCGTGAAATACGGTCTGGCCGGGTTCAACGGGGCGGGCCGCCGCTTTGAATTCAAGGGTAAATTCAACGGGGCGGACGTGTATGACGATTATGCCCACCACCCCGGCGAGCTGAAGGCGCTGTTGGATACAGTGGAGAGACTCAACTACAAGCGCATTGTTCTGGTGTTCCAGCCCCATACCTATTCCCGCACTGCCGCGCTGTTTGACAATTTTGTCCAGCAGCTCAGGCGGCCCGATGTGCTGCTGCTGGCGGAGATATTTGCGGCCAGAGAGAAAAATACCATCGGCATCTCCTCGGCGTCCCTTGCGGACAATGTGGACAACGCGGAGTTTTATGCCACCTTCCCGGAGCTGGAGGCAGCCCTGAGAAAGACTGCACGGCCGGGAGATATAATCCTCACCGTGGGCGCGGGCGACGTATACAAGATAGGCGAAAACATAGTTGAATAAATTTGCCGCCGGCCCGCCGGATAAAAACAGCGGGCCGGTTTTTTGCGCACTTTTATGAAAATTTTACATTGTCCGCGTTGTAAAATCAGGGGAGAAATGGTACAATTTATAAAACAAATCATTATATGCGGGAGGCTGAAATGAGAGAATACGACGGGGAATACCTGAAGCTTTTGTCCGAAAAATACCCCAATGAGGCGGCGGCCTGCTCTGAGCTCATAAACCTCCGGGCCATTCTTGCGCTGCCTAAGGGCACCGAGCATTTTATAAGCGATCTGCACGGGGAGTACGGTGCGGTGAGCCACATTCTCAATAACTGCTCCGGGGTGATCCTGGAGAAGATCCAGCGGCTCTTTTCTGAGGAGCTGGGCAGCGCCGCCTGTCACGCCCTTTGCTCCGTGATATACTATCCCCAGGAGGAGCTGGAGCTGCTGCGGGAGCGGGGAGAGCTGACGGATGAGGCGCTGCGTGACATGATCGAGAGACTCAGAACGCTCACGGAGATGCTATCCGGTAAATATACCCGCGGCTACGTAAGGCGGCGTATGCCCCCTGAGTGGGAGTTTGTGCTGGACGAGCTGCTGCACATGCAGCGGGACGAGGAGGAGAATCAGTTCCGCTACC
>CAYFSB010000260.1:0-2712 GCA_964345655.1 uncultured Oscillospiraceae bacterium | reverse complement strand
GGCAGCAGCAGGGCGCCGACGAGCATGAGGGCGTACGCGGCGCCGCCGTGGTCGAAGGTGAAGTGACCGTTGACGACACGGTGCGGGCCGATGCCGCCGGCCAGCAGGGGGGCGCCCACGGCCATAACGCCGGGAATTATCATCTCGTGCAGGGCGGCGCGGGTGGAGATGGAGACGCAGGAGGCGTAGTCCGGTCTGGCAGTGCCCTCAAGAATGCCGGGGATATCCCTGAACTGACGGCGGACCTCTTCTATCATCTTATATGCCGCCTTGGAGACGGACTCCATGGTCATGGCGGAGAAGGCGAAGGGCAGCATACCACCTATCAGAAGGCCGATCACCACATCGGGGGCCAGCATGTCGATGCTTGCGAGATTGACTTCCTGGGCGTAGGAGACAAACAGCGCCAGCGCCGTCAGAGCGGCGGAGCCGATGGCAAAGCCTTTGCCCATGGCGGCCGTGGTGTTGCCCACTGCGTCCAGCTTGTCGGTGATCTCCCGGACATGGGGGTCAAGACCGCTCATCTCGGCTATGCCGCCGGAGTTGTCGGCGATGGGGCCGTAGGCGTCCACGGCCACGGTAATGCCGGTGGTGGAGAGCATGCCCACAGCCGCCAGCGCTATACCGTATAGGCCGCCTGTGACTGTGAAGGACACGTATATGCCGATGCAGATAAGCAGGATAGGGATCCATGTGCTCTTCATACCCACGGCGACGCCGCTTATAATAGTTGTGGCGGAGCCGGTCTCGGACTGATCCGCGATGCGCTTGACAGAGCTGTAGTCCTCAGAGGTGTACACCTCCGTCATGTAGCCGACGACCAGACCAACCACGATACCCGCAATAATGGGTGAGGAGTAGAAGAACCGGCCGAAAAACACCTTGCTCAGTGGTATGGAAGCCAGCCCCACGATAAGGGCGGACACATAGGAGCCCATTTTCAGCGCCTTGTGGGGATTGGAGCCGTCCTTGCCTCTCACGAAGAAGGTGGCCACTATGGAGGCCAGAATGCCCACTGCGGCAATAAGCAGCGGGAACACCGCGCCGGCGCCGGTAAAGAGGCCCGCAACGGACACACCCAGCGTCAGCGCAGAGACCAGCGCGCCCACGTAAGACTCAAACAGATCAGCGCCCATACCGGCCACGTCGCCCACATTATCGCCCACGTTGTCCGCGATGACTGCGGGGTTGCGGGGATCGTCCTCAGGGATACCGGCCTCCACCTTGCCCACAAGGTCTGCGCCCACATCGGCAGCCTTGGTGTAGATGCCGCCACCCACACGGGCAAAGAGCGCGATGGATGAGGCGCCCAGAGAGAAGCCGAAGAGGATGTTGTAGTTGCCCGTGACTATGTAGATGAGACTGCAGCCCAGAAGTCCAAGCCCTACAACGCACATGCCCATTACAGAGCCGCCTGAGAAGGCGATGGACAGGGCCCTGTTCATGCCGTGCTCCATGGCGGCGTTGGCTGTGCGGACATTGGCCTTGGTCGCCACCTTCATGCCGAAAAAGCCCGCCAGAATTGAGCACAGCGCACCCAGCACAAAACAGACTGAGGTGCCAAAATCAATAAAAATGGCGATAAGCGCGAACAAAATGACGATGAAAATAGCCAGAATTTTATATTCTGACTTCAAAAACGCATCCACTCCCTCAGAGATGGAGCTTGCTATTTCCTGCATGCGGCTGTTTCCGGGTGCAGCTTTTATAACATAGTTTGCCTTATACGCCGCAAACACCAGGGCCGCCAGCGCCATAACGGGAATAAGCAACAGAATCTTTTCCATAAAAAACGCTCCTGTAAAATAGTTTTTCCTTTTCCATTTGTGTATTTTACACTACAAAGCCGGTTTTAACAAGGCCTGAAACCCCAGAATTAATGCAAAATGACGAAGTTCATACAAAACGCCGAATTACACGGCGCAGACAAAAGCTTTATGGTCAAATTCCACAAAACAATTGACATAATCTACCATGATAAATGACGTATTTTTGACAATATGCGACAATTATTATAAATTGTAAAATAATTCACGAAAAAAAGGTAAAAATGCACCGTACAGGATGCAAATCATCTTAACAAAATAAACAAAAACCTGCAAAGCCATAGTATGTACCCGCGCATGTCTGCTGCGGACAGGGCCTGCGGCGGGGCGTAGGCGGTGGTTTTGTGCAGTTCGTATAAAAAGCCTTTTTTTACCAACTACATATAGTCCTCAATAAATTTGTGACCACAAATTGTTGAATAGATTACAGAACGGTAAAATAATATGGCAAAATTTTATTAAATTGTCTTAAGATATCTTGCAAATGACCCGCCGTCGTGTTACATTATTCGTGAACAACCGGGGAAGCGCCACAGAAAGCGGGGCTCCGCGGTGGTTTATGAAAAATCTGTACATATAATTTATATGATTGAATACAGGTGAAAGGGAGAATTATTATGAAAGCAAGCAAGTTACTGTCCATCCTTCTGATCGTCGCCATGTGCTTTGGCATTATGGCCACGTCTGCATCTGCGGCAGGCCCTATTGTTGTCGTAGGCGGCGGCTCTGCGACGGTTACAACTCCGGATACAGACACGACCACCCCGCCCGCCGAAGAGAATGGAGACGAGGACGCTGTAGTTGTCGTTGAGGGCACGGAAGAGGGAGCCCCTGAGGTGTCGCTCTTTGCTCTTCCCCCTGTATATAAGACTGATACTGTTGCCGT
>CAYFSB010000259.1:0-2736 GCA_964345655.1 uncultured Oscillospiraceae bacterium | reverse complement strand
GTAATTATATCATTTTTTACCACTTTTTACAATAGTAAGCATAAGCTTCTCCGCATACTTTTTTAAGGTTTTCGTCTTTCCGCCCAGGTCCCCCGCGCCCGGCGGCAATGTTCACTTTTCTTGCAATATGTCCCCTTCTGGTTTATACTTGCTTTGAAAAGCACCCGCGGGATAAATCCGGACATCTTTGGAATTTTGAGGGCCCCGTATGAAAGGCATCGTTCTGGCCAGCGGCGCCGGGGCTGTACTTCTATAATAACAATGTTGTCTCCACAGCCAAAACCATCCGCCCCTCCGCCAGAGGAGAGGCGGAGATCACTGCCGTCAATATCGTCTATCTGAGCCGGGGCGACCTGCGTGTGCAGGTCTTTGACTGTGGGCTTGCCTGGCTTGACACCGGCACCCATGAGAGTCTTCTGGAGGCGGCGAACTTTGTCTCCATTATACAGAAGCGTCATGGCATGTGTGTGGCTGAATCGAGGAGCTCGCTTTTCGCATGGGCTATAAAACCAACTACGGCCAATATCTGCTGCGCATTGCGGAGGCAAAAGCATGAAAAATATTCTTGTGACCGGCGGCGCCGGCTTTATCGGCTCCAACTTCATACAGTACCTGCTGCGTCAGCGGGATGACATAGAGCAGCTGGTAAACCTTGACCTGCTCACCTATGCGGGAAATCTGGAAAATCTGCTGCCTGTGCAGGGTGACAGCCGCTATAGTTTTATCCACGGCGACATACGGGACGCGGCGCTGGTAAACCAGCTGTTTGACCGGTTCCAGTTTGACACGGTGGTTCATTTTGCCGCGGAGTCCCATGTGGACAGGAGCATTGTGGAGCCGGAGATCTTTCTCACCACCAATATCGTCGGCACCCAGACTCTGCTGGACGCGGCCAAGCGCCACTGGAACCTCCGGCCGGACAACAAGTATTCTCAGGACTATACGCCGGGCGTGGTGTATCTGCAGGTGTCCACCGACGAGGTCTACGGTACGCTGGGTAAAACTGGCATGTTCACGGAGACCACACCCATCTCCCCCAACAGTCCCTACTCCGCCTCAAAGGCCGGCGGCGACCTGATAGTGCGGGCATATCACCAGACCTATGGGCTGCCGGTAAACATCACCCGCTGCTCCAACAACTACGGCCCCTATCAGTTCACGGAGAAGCTGATCCCACTTATGCTGCACAACGCCTGTGGAAACAAGGCCCTGCCCGTCTATGGCGACGGGATGCAGATAAGAGACTGGCTATATGTATCAGACCACTGCTCCGCCATCCTTGCCGTTCTGGAAAAAGGCGTGCGGGGCGAGGTATATAATATCGGCGGCAACAATGAGAGAGCCAATATCGACATTGTCCGCCTGATACTCAATGAGCTTGGCAAAAGCGAGAGCCTGATACCGCATGTTCAGGATCGGCCCGGCCATAACCGGCGCTACGCCATAGACAACAGCAAAATAACGGCGCAGCTGGGCTGGGCGCCGGTATACTCCTTTGAAACCGGCATTCATGAAACTATAAAATGGTATCTGGACAACCCCCAGTGGGTGGCACATGTGGTATCAGGCGACTATCTTGAATATTACAGCAAAATGTACGCCTCCAATTAAAAAAAGGCAATCTACCGGTCATGGGAAGCTCTCTTTCTCAGGCCGGTCGGTTTTTTCCCCCACTTTTGTTTGAAAATGGTACAATAAGTGGCTTGGTGTCACCATTTGTAATTTTTTGCTTCTTTTTTTTAATCTTAGGGCTTGCATTCTGCACGAGTTTGTCGTAATATTGTAATTGAATAAATGCACGGTTTTTATTTCCTGAAAAAAAGCTGAAACGTGTCACCGGCTTTACGGCTTTTTGGGAAATACTTAAGCTTTATTAAACTGACCCCGGTTTTCTGGACATGGGAACAGCTGTACGATATAATGATGTCAAAGTAAAGCAGAAGAGAGAAACCGTTACTAAGGAGAATTACGGCTCATAAAGAGCCGGTTAGGGGGACGAACATATGAAAAAGCGGCTGACAAGTTTACTGCTCACTGTCTTTATGGTGGTGGCGTTGTTTTCCTGTCTCACAGTTGACGCGGCGGCGGAAGACACTATTACCTACACCCTCAAGAGTGGGGAAACAGTCTACGGCGTGTGTCATACTTTGGGCATTGATTTCTATGCCAACTACACGTGGATAACCAAAACCAACAACATCAAGAGCTACTCCAGCCTCAAGCCTGGTACAGTGCTCACTCTTCCTGCACCCGGTACCACCCAGGCCACTATCACCGGCACTACTGCCGCAGAGGGCAGCTCCAGTGATACGTCCCTGCTTAATGGGGACTTTATCAGCGGCTATCTGGTGCCCCATGTAATGCAGTCCGGGGAAACTGTTTATGGCGTGTGCAACGCTGTGGGCATTGACTTTCACTCTAACTCCGACAAGATAATGAAGCTCAACAATATAAAAAGCTACAACCGCGTCGGCGTAGGCAAGACCGTCCTGCTGCCCACCGTGAAAGCGCCCAGTTCCGGCTCCTGCATTAAGATCGTTGCCCACAAGATAGTATCAGGCGACACTACATATAACGTTTGTAAGTCTTATGGCATCGATTATTCCAGCAATCTCTCCATGCTCCAGAAACTTAACAACAGACAGAATATGGGCATCATAAAGACCGGCCAGCTTCTGTACCTGCCCGTGCCCACAGTCATTGCCGCCACCTCCGGCGGCACAACCGGCGGTACCT
>CAYFSB010000258.1:0-2795 GCA_964345655.1 uncultured Oscillospiraceae bacterium | reverse complement strand
GGCGTCCAGTTCCACCCGGAGTTTAAGAGCCGTCCCAACAAGCCCCATCCCCTGTTTGAGGGCCTTGTGTCGGCATCGCTGAAAGGAGAAAAGAATGAGAGACTATCAGGCGGAATATGAGGGCCGAGTGGCCTTTATCAAAAAGCTTGCGGAGGCCAGCCATGTTTCCGGCATCGTGTTCGGTAACTCCGGCGGCAAGGACAGCGCCCTTGTGGGCATATTGTGCAAGGCGGCCTGCGAAAACACGCTGGGCGTTATCATGCCCTGCGCCTCAAAGCGAAACTACGGCCTTGACGCGGATGACGGGCGCACCCTTGCGGAGCAATACGGTATTGAGACCCGCACAGTGGATCTGACCGCCGTCAGGGAGGCGGAGATGGCGGAGCTTTCAAAGGTGACGACACTCAACGACGCGGCAGTCACCAATATCGCCCCGCGCCTGCGCATGACCACCCTGTACGCCATTGCCGCCAGTGAGAACCGGCTTGTAGCCGGAACCGGCAACCGGAGCGAGGCCTATATGGGCTACTTCACCAAGTGGGGCGACGGCGCCCATGACTTTAACCCCATCTCCGACCTGACGGCCACGGAGGTCTTTGAGTTTCTGGAATATCTGAAGGCCCCCCGCTGCATTATAGACAAGGCCCCCTCCGCCGGACTTTTCGACGGGCAGACCGACGAGCAGGAGATGGGCGTCACATACCGGGCCATAGATGAGTTCCTGCTCACCGGCAAGGCCTGCGAAAAGGACGCGGCGGTTATTGACCGCTTCCACCGGCGCAGCGAGCACAAGCGCCGTCCCATAGTCGGCTATAAATAAGAAGGAGTCCGGGATGCACGAATTTTATGACAATCCCCTCTGCGGCAGATATGCCGGGGAGGATATGAAGCGGCTGTTCTCCGATGACAACAAGTTTTCCACCTGGCGGCGGCTGTGGCTGGCGCTGGCGGAGAGCGAAAAGGAGCTGGGTATAGACATAAGCCAGGCCCAGCTTGACGAAATGCGCGGCAACCTCACAAATATAGACTATGCCTCCGCCGCCGGGCACGAGCATCAGGTGCGCCACGACGTCATGGCCCACGTGCTCACCTTCGGGGAATGTTGCCCGGAGGCGAAGCCCATAATACATCTGGGCGCCACCTCCTGCTACGTGGGGGACAACACGGATATAATAAACATGCGTCAGGGTCTTATTTTGCTCCGCGGTCTGCTGATAAACGCGCTGGAGGCGCTGGCGGAGTTTGCGGAGAAGTACAGAGCTCTGCCCACTCTCTCCTACACCCATTTTCAGGCCGCCCAGCCCACCACCGTGGGAAAGCGCGCCTGTCTCTGGGCAAACGACCTGATCTTTGACCTGAAGCAGCTGAATTTTCAGCTGGATAATCTGGCGCTGCTGGGCTGTAAAGGTGCCACCGGCACCGGCGCCAGCTTTCTGGAGCTTTTTGACGGCGATGAGGGCAAGGTCGAGGCGCTTGAAAAAAAGATCGCGGCCAAACTGGGCTTTGAGCACTGTCAGGCTGTCAGCGGGCAGACCTACAGCCGTAAGACGGACTTCGCGGTTTTACAGGTACTCAGCGGCATAGCCCAGAGCGCCTCCAAATTCTCTGGCGACATACGGCTTCTCTGCCACCTGAAGGAGCTGGACGAGCCCTTTGAAGCCGGGCAGATCGGCTCCTCCGCCATGGCCTATAGCCGCAACCCCATGCGTGCCGAGCGGATAGCCTCTCTTTCCCGCTATGTGATATGCGATCTGCAAAATGCCGCCGTCACCGCCTCCGCCCAGTGGTTTGAGCGGACGCTGGACGACTCGGCCAACCGGCGCATCTCCATTCCGGAGGCGTTTCTGGCCACCGACGCCATATTGAATCTGTATATAAATATAGTCCGTGGCATGCAGGTCTATCCTGCGGTGATAAAAAAGAATCTGGATGCGGAGCTGCCATTTATGGCAACTGAGAACATCCTCATGTACTGCGTCAAGAACAAAGGCGGCGACCGGCAGGAACTCCATGAGCGCATCCGGCAGCATTCTATGAAGGCCGCCGAGCAGGTGAAGCTCCGCGGGCTCGAAAACGACCTGCTGGAGCGCATAAAGGGCGACCCGGCCTTTATGCTCAGCCATGAGGAGCTGCAAAAGCTCACAGAGCCGTCCGGCTTTACCGGCATGGCGGCGCGGCAGTGCGAACAGTTTCTGGCGGAACAGATCCGGCCGGTGCTGGAGAAATACCGGGACAGTCTGGGCATAAAAGCCGAGATAAACGTCTGACACAGAGAGGGAGATATACCATGTTAACAGCTATTGTTGGAACAAACTGGGGCGACGATGGCAAGGGCCGCATGGTGGACCTGCTCAGCGAGAAGTACGACGTAGTCGTGCGCTATCAGGGCGGCAATAACGCCGGCCACACCGTAATAAACGAGAAGGGCAAATTCATAATGAATCTGATGCCCTCCGGCATACTCAGGGACGGCACCGTAAATGTGCTGGGCCCCGGTATTGTGATAGATCTTGAGCATCTGAGCGCCGAGGCGGAGCATCTGCGTCAGGGCGGTATTGAAATAAGCCCGCGCCATTTGAAAATAAGCGACCGGGCCACCATATGCCTGCCCTATCACAAGCTGCTGGACGGGCTTGAGGAGGACAGGCTGGGTGACCGGAAATTCGGCTCCACCCGCCGGGGCATTTCTCCGGTATATGCGGACAAATACATGAAGAAGACCATACGCATGGGCAATTTGCTTCACTGGGACAGCCTCCGCGACAGGCTCGCGGGCATAATAGAGTGGAAAAACC
>CAYFSB010000257.1:0-2796 GCA_964345655.1 uncultured Oscillospiraceae bacterium | reverse complement strand
GCCATTTTTAACCCCTAAAATTCAAAATTGTCCTTGACATGGGGTACACTTCAACCCGATCCCATATGCAAGCGTTTTATACCGATTTAGATTTGATTAAAGGGGAAGATTCCATCTTCCCCTTTAATCAAATCTGTCTGAACTTTGCTCAACTACTCTGCGGTCGAACCGCAAGAATGGTCTATTTCCGCTCTTATCTCTGCACGCGACCAGATCCATCGCCATCCGCTAACCGTGTCACTTCATCTACGGTGACTAAGTTAAAATCCAACTCAATAGTATGTTTGAGACACGATGCAGCAACAGCAAACTCTAATGCTTTCTGTGGTTCATAAGCGTTCATCAGCGAATAAATCAACCCAGCAGAGAAAGAATCTCCACCGCCTACCCGATTGACAATGTGGATTGGATATCTTTTTGAAAAAAATGGTTTGTCGCTTGTATAATACATCGCCGACCAATAGTTGTCGGAAGCGGATACGCTCTCCCTAAGCGTAATAGCTACATTTTTGACTCCATATTTTTCCTGTATCTGTCTTGCAACGGAAATATACCCTTCACGACTAATCTTTCCGCTCATCACATCCGATCCTTCGGCCTGGATCCCAAGGACCTTATCCGCGTCTTCTTCGTTACCAATTACAAGATCGCACATAGGAACGATGGCTTCCATCACTCGCTTGGCCGCTTCCGGTGTCCAAAGGTTTTTGCGGTAATTGAGATCACAACTGATTTTTATACCTTTTGACTTTGCAGCAAGACAAGCCTCTTTGCAGAGCTGTGCTGTATTATCGCTAAGTGCAGCGGTAATGCCCGTAAAATGGAACCACTCCGCACCGCAGAAGATGTCATCCCATACGAATTCGCCGCATTTTGCAGTAGAAAATGAACTGTATTTTCTGTCATACACCACTTTGGACGGTCGTTGTGAGGCACCTTTTTCCGTATAGATAACGCCAATTCTATCCCCACCGTAAACAATTCTATCCGTCCCTACGCCATACTTTCTAAGTTGCGCAACCGCACATAGAGCAATGTCATTTTGAGGAAGCCGTGTTACAAATTCTGTGTCAATTCCAAATCTAGCTAGAGAAACACACACATTTGCTTCTGCGCCAGTATAATTTACTTCCATTGTGTCTGCTTGTAGAAATCTGCGATATCCTACAGGATTTAAACCTACAAGCAAGTCTCCAAATCCAATAAACTTTCCCATATGCGCCTCACTTTTTCACCACATGGAGTGCAAAGCCACCAATTTCATCTTTAAGATAGAAGAAGTTTAACACACCTTTGGCATTATAGCTCAAACTGTCCTCTATAATTTCAAGACCTTGTTTTTCAAAGTACGCTTTGGCTCTCTCACACGAATTTGTCTTAAATCCTATATGCCCATTTGTTCCATAGTAGGGAATATGCATGAGCTCTACAGCTGAACCGAGAAAGCTGGATTTTCCATTCCCAACTTTTACTCCCAGAGGAAATGCGTGGTTCAGTGCCTCTGCTTTAGCGATTGCGTCATTTTTGTCACTACAGTTAATTCCAATATGCGCAAGTTCAAAGCCTAGCGCATACTGAATGCATTTGCGGCAATTCTCTGTTATTGTATCCCATTCATGTCGAGCGATTACATCGCTTTTGGCCATGAAACTGCCACCGACTGCAGCAACTGCATCACAACAAAGATAGTCTTCCAAATCGTCGAAGCCAATCCCTCCCGTAGGGACAAATCTCATATTACTAAATGGCCCAGACAGGTCTTTAATTGTAGCCACCCCTCCATATTTACCAGCGGGGAAAAACTTTACGGTCGTCAGGCCAACTTCCTGTGCTGCTTGGATTTCGCTAGGAGTAACGCATCCAGGGACAATAGGCATTCCGACTGAAACACAATACGCGACAGTTTGCTCGTGAAACCCAGGTGAAACAATAAACTTGGCCCCTGCTTCAACGGCCTGTTTAGCCAGTTCGACATTGGTAATAGTGCCAGCGCCGACTAACATATCTGGGAATACGTCACTGATTTTTGAAATCGATTGTAATGCTGTTTCATTCCGAACAGTAACCTCAATGGCGTTTATCCCACCCGCCCGAAGCGCAGTTGCCAAATCAATCGATGTATCCACATCATCAATTTTTATTACTGGCAGAATTCCAACATTGGCAATTTGATCTAATGCGGTAGAATCAGTCATTGTGTTCCTCCACAAATTCCATCATTTTGAGCATACCTTGAATATACCCATTAGCGTTTGCACGGGCAGTGTGTCCCCAGCGTGTCGCGTTGATTATGTACGGCACATGGTCGTCCATTATAAAGCCATTGTATCCAACCTTTTTGAGTTCCCAAAGAACCTTTGCAGGATTATAATTTCCTTCGCCAAGGAAGCATTCCTTGAAGCACTCGCCAGTATCTTGGACATCGCGGAGATGAACAAATGCGATTTCTTTTCTTTCTCCAAAATAGCGGATAGCATCTATAACCTGCTGCTCTCCACCCATCTGTGAGAAACACCCGAGGCAAAGATTCACACCCCACGCAGGGCTATTGGTGATCTGCTCGCCTTTCTTAAAATCATCCATTGACACAAATATTCTTGCTTTGCCATCAACCTCGGGAAGCGGTGGATCAGACGGATGGATTGCAAGCCGTACTCCAGCCTCTTCTGCAGCAGGCAGAACCGCCCTCATGAAATACTCATAATTCTTCCAAAGGTGTTCTCTGTCGGGAAAATCATCATCTGTTATGTAAGGGTAAACATAAGCAGTTCCATTAGACTCTTCGCTCTTATCTAA
>CAYFSB010000256.1:529-2798 GCA_964345655.1 uncultured Oscillospiraceae bacterium | reverse complement strand
CGGCGGACAGCAGCAGCGTGTTGCCATTGCCCGGGCGCTGTCCGCAAAGCCCGCCATAGTTCTGGCCGACGAGCCCACAGGAAATCTGGACAGCCGCACCAGTCAGGACGTGATGGGGCTTTTAAAGATAACCGGCGCGAAATTCAGCCAGACCATAGTCATGATAACGCACAATGAGGAGCTGGCCCAGATGACGGATCGCATTCTCCGCATTGAGGACGGCAGACTGACAGGCGGTGAGCGCGCATGATCCGGGTCAAAAACGGAAAGGCAATTGCCAATCTGTCCCGCAAGAGCCTGAAAGCCAACCGCAACCGCAATCTGGTGGCGATCGCCGCCATTGCGCTGACGACCCTGCTGTTCACGGCGCTGTTCACCATCGCCCTTTCCATCAACGCCGGATTTCAGCAGTCCAATTTTCGCCAGTGCGGAGGCTTCAGCCACGGCACCTTCAAATACCTCACTGAGGCGCAATTTGACGAGCTGAAAACCGATCCGGAGCTCAAAGCGTGGGGTCTGCGGCGCTTTCTCGGCATGCCGGAGGAGGCTCCGTTCAACAAGTCCCATGTGGAGGTGGGTTACAGTGACGCGATGCAGGCCCACTGGAGCTATTGCGACCCCACGGAAGGACGTCTGCCCATGGAGGGCACCGATGAGGCCGCTACCGATACCCGCGTGCTGGAGCTGCTGGGTATCAAGCCGGAGCTGGGCGCAAAGTTTACAGTTACCTTTACGGTAGATGATAAGCCGACTACCCAGACCTTCACTCTCTGCAGTTGGTGGGAGCATGACGAGGCTGTGATCTCCAGCAACATTCTAATTCCGGAGAGCAGGGTCGACGCGGTGCTGGCGGAGTTTGCCATCGACCCTGCCGACAGTGTGAGCAATGCGGGCAGTTGGGGGCTGGACGTCATGTTCTCCAATTCGTGGAACATTGCGCAGAAGATGAACGAGGTGCTTGCCCGACACGGCTATCAGTCGGAATCCCGTACGGAAGGCGATAACTATATTGACATCGGCGTCAACTGGGGCTACACCGGCTCCCAGCTCACCGATACCCTTGACGCGGGAACAGCAGCGGCGATCATGGGACTGCTGGCGCTGATCCTGCTGACGGGCTATCTCATAATCTATAACGTATTTCAAATCTCCGTGGCGGGCGATATCCGGTTTTGCGGAATGCTCAAGACCATCGGAACCACCCCGCGCCAGCTTCGCCGCATCATCCGTCGGCAGGCGCTGACGCTGTCCGCGTTCGGGATTCCTCTGGGCCTTTTGCTGGGCTGGGGCGTCGGGGCGCTGCTGGTTCCTGCTGTAATCTCCCAGCTGAATGGTGTGGTCAGCACAGTTTCCGTCAGCCCGCTGATTTTCGTCATCGCGGCGCTGTTTTCCCTTGCCACCGTGCTGCTCTCCTGCGCAAAGCCGGGACGTATGGCTGGGCGTGTGTCGCCCATTGAGGCGCTGCGCTACACCGAGGGAAGCACAGGCAAGCGCAAAGCCAAGCGCACGGCGGGCGTTTCTCTGTCCCGCATGGCGCTTGCCAATCTGGGACGGAGTAAGGGCAAAACGGTTGTGACCATTCTCTCGCTCTCGCTGGCCGTGCTGCTTCTCACGATGACGGTGACCTTTACCGGCGGCTTCGACATGGACAAATACCTTGTTGATCGGGTGTCGGATTTTATTCTGTCGGACGCCGGATATTTTCAGACCAGCAGCCTGTTCAGCGCCGATACCGCACTGCCCCAGGAAGCGATCGACGCCGTCACCGCGCAGGGTGGCATCACCGCCGGAGGCAGAATCTATGGTGACACCGGCATGGTGCACGAAGGCATCACCGAGGAACATTACCGGGAACTGTACAGCCGCTGGAACAGCGGAGAAACCCTCGATCAAATGGTTGCCGCCGCGCGGCGCACAGAGGAGGGCCTGATTGCGGATAACGCCCAGCTCTACGGTATGGAGGATTACCCGCTGGACAAGCTGACGGTGCTGGAGGGTAATCTTGCCGAAGTGCATACCCCCGGCAGCAAGGGTATCGCGGCAGTCTATCAGGCGGATGATTACGGCAATGTGATCGAAGGCTCCAACTGGGCGAAGCTGGGCGACACGGTGAAACTGGAGTATGTGGAGCAATTCGACTATGTAAGTCCAACGACCGGAGAGCCGGTAGACCCCGCCAGCGGAGAAAATTATGTTCTCAAGGTCATCAAATCCCATAACGTGGAATATACGGTGACCGCGCTGGTATCTGTGCCGTCCTCCCTGAGCT
>CAYFSB010000256.1:0-519 GCA_964345655.1 uncultured Oscillospiraceae bacterium | reverse complement strand
TATTACGGGAGCGACGAATTCGTCCTGAACGCACAGACATTTATTGCCGACACCGGCACGGACAGTGTGCTGCTCTATGCCTGCGACACCACGGACGAAGCTACGGCGGACATGGAAAATTTCCTGATCGACTATACGCAGAATCAGGACCCTACCTTAAATTATGAGAGCAAGGCCACCTATGCGGCAGAGTTTGACGGCTTCCGCAATATGTTTCTGATGCTGGGCGGGGCGCTGAGCTTTATCGTCGGCTTAGTGGGTATTCTGAACTTTTTCAATGCCATCCTGACCGGTATTCTGACCCGGCGGCGGGAGTTTGCGATGCTGCAATCCATAGGCATGACCGGAAAGCAGCTCAAAACCATGCTGGTTTTTGAAGGGCTGCTCTATGCTCTTGGCTCGATTGTGCTGTCGCTGCTGCTGACTGTGCTGGCAGGGCCGCTGCTGTCCCGCGTGCTGGAGGGAATGTTCTGGTTTTACAGCTACAGTTTCACGTTGAAGGGGATATTCATAACGGCG
>CAYFSB010000255.1:0-2810 GCA_964345655.1 uncultured Oscillospiraceae bacterium | reverse complement strand
GTGGCTATTCTTCTGGCAGGCTGTGGCTATTTTACCGTGCAACGCTGGCTCTTGGGGCGGTATATACAATTTTGCAGGAGATAACCCGCACCTATCAGCAATTTGCCAGAGACTCACTTTGAGCGCGAAAAAATCAGGCCGCCTGTACAGGCGGCCTGATTATATTCAGCTCTTTATTTCCGTTTACGGTCAGCGCACCTGGCCGCTGCCGCTGACTACATATTTGTAAGTGGTCAGCTCTCTGAGTCCCATAGGTCCGCGGGCGTGCATTTTCTGGGTGGATATGCCCATTTCGCAGCCCAGGCCGAACTCTCCGCCGTCCGTAAAGCGGGTGGAGGCATTTACATACACTGCTGCGCTGTCCACCATGCGGGTAAATTTGGCTGCGGTCTCGGCATTTTGGGTTATTATGGCGTCGCTGTGATGGGTTGAGTGGGCAGCGATGTGGCTTATCGCCTCATCCGCGCTGTCCACAAGCTTTATGGCCAGAATATAATTCAAAAACTCCGTGTCAAAATCTTTGTCCGTGGCAGGCGTCCCGTCGATAATTGCCAGCGCGCCCCCGTCAAGGCGCAGCTCTGCCTGATGTTCCCGGCCCTGATCTGTGAGTCTCGCCTTCAGCCGGGGCAAAAACCGCTCTGCCACCGCAGTGTGTACAAGACACACCTCTTCGGCGTTGCACACGGAGGGACGGCTCATCTTGGCATTGTCTATAATATTCAGCGCCATGTCAAGGTCTGCGTCTCTGTCCACATAGATATGGCATATACCGGTGCCGGTGTGTATGCAGGGAACAATAGCGTTTTCCACGCAGGCGCGTATAAGCCCTGCCCCGCCTCTGGGGATCAGCAGGTCTATATAGCCTCTGGCTCTCATCAGCGCAGTGGCGCTGTCCCGCGAGGTATCCTCCACAAGATTTATCGCCGTCTCCGGCACTCCTACGGCCTCAAGCCCACCGCGCATAGCCTGCACGATAGCCTGAGCGCTGCCAAAGGCCTCCTTGCCGCTGCGCAGAACGCAGACATTGCCTGCTTTCAGCGCCAGGGCCGCCGCATCCGAGGTGACGTTTGGCCGGCTCTCATAGATAATGGCGATGACGCCCATCGGCACGGAGACCTTGCGTATCACAAGGCCGTTTTCCCTCCGGGTACAGGAGAGCTCCTCCCCTACCGGGTCAGGCAGCAGCGCCACCTCCCGTATGCCCTCCGCCATTGCGCTGATACGCTGCTGGGTGAGCAGCAGCCGGTCCAGCATCACGTCGGTCATCTTACCCTGTGCCGCCGCCATATCTCCGGCATTTGCCCTGAGTATCTCCGGCGTCTGCCGGACCAGCGCGTCCGCCATCGCCAGCAGCGCGGCGTTCTTCTGCTCTGTGCCAAGGCCGTTTAGCAGGGCGACCGTGCTCTTGGCCTCTGTCAAAATCTGCTCTGTGCTTTTCATTTTTGTGACCGCTCCTTTCCGAACCAGCAAATGTTTTTCAGCTCTTCTGCTTTGCCTTGAATCTGGTACCTACCGGCTTCCCACCTACGATGTCGTACAGGATATCCGGATTTTTCCCGTTTGCTATCACGGTCTCCACGCCGCTTTCTGTGGCGATGCTGGCCGCATGGAGCTTTGTGAGCATCCCGCCGGTGCCAAGTCCGCTCCCGGCGCCGCCGGTCATGGCCTCAATATCCGGCGTTATGCTCTCCACCGTGGAAAGCAGTGTTGCGCCGCTGTCCTTATGTGGGTCGGCGGTATAGAGGCCGTCTATATCCGAGAGTATTATGAGCATATCCGCCTGAACCGCCACTGCTACCACCGCGCCAAGAGTATCATTATCTCCGATAACTATTTCCTGCGTGGCGACGGTATCGTTCTCGTTTATGACCGGCAGCGCGCCCAGCTCCAGAAGCCGGTATATGGTGTTTTCAAAATTCTGTCTGCGCTGCGGTTGTTCTATATCCTCCCCTGTCAGGAGGATCTGCGCCACGGTATGGTTGTATGTGGCAAAAAGCCTGTCATAGGTATACATCAGCTCACACTGGCCCACCGCCGCCGCGGCCTGCTTGGTGGGAATATCGGTGGGCCGGGCCTTCAGCGACAGCTTCCCCACGCCCATGCCGATAGCGCCGGACGATACTATTACTATCTCGTCTCCCGCGTTTTTTAAATCGCTTATCACCTTGCACAGCTCTTCTACTCTATGAATATTCAGCCGTCCCGTAGCATGGGCCAGCGTGGAGGTACCTATCTTTATAACTATGCGCATTTTATCCTCCTTGCGGATATCCGGTGGTTTTATTAAGACCGGATTATACCACAGCAAGCCTGAAAAAGCCATACCGTATGCTGTTAAATTGCCCCATTTGTCCGGATAAATCGAGGATAATGTGTTCACGTTTTTGCTTTACAGCGGCAAAGGAAAAAGCTATAATGTTTTTATGGCGTATTGTACTCGCCGGGAAATAACATAGCCGAACATAAACTCTGTTCTTAAAGGAGGAGTCGATGAAAAAACGAACAAAAATTCTGGCGGCTGCCCTGGTTTTTGTGCTGCTGCTGTGTCTCCTGCCGGCCACAGCGCTGGCCGACCCCAGCAGTGAGGCGACACAGCCGGCGACGGCAACCCCTGTGCCGGAGGCAAGCCCTGAGCCCATGACGGTTGAACCGGAGTCTGCCGCGGCCGCTCTGCCAGACGGGACCCAGGCGGTATATAACGAGGCAGACCAGACCCTCTATGCCCAGGCCGGAAGCGTGACCTACAATAACGGCGGCACAGTATACAATAACGGCGGCACAGTATATAATAACGGCGGCACAGTATACAA
>CAYFSB010000254.1:0-2816 GCA_964345655.1 uncultured Oscillospiraceae bacterium | reverse complement strand
CCGGGGCAAGAGACACGGAGTTCTTGTTCGACCGGTTTTTAAAGCTCATGGGAGGTGGCGCGGATGCCTAAGGATAAAAGCATACATAAGGTACTGGTCATAGGCTCCGGCCCCATTGTCATAGGACAGGCGGCGGAGTTTGACTACGCGGGAGCCCAGGCCTGCCGGGTGCTGAGGCAGGAGGGCATAAACACCGTGCTTGTAAACTCCAACCCCGCCACTATCATGACCGACAAGAATCTGGCGGACGAGATATATCTGGAGCCGCTTACCGCCCAGACAGTCCGCCGCATAATCGAGAAGGAGCGGCCTGATGGCATATTGGCCGGGCTTGGCGGACAGACAGGACTCACCATCGCAATGCAGCTTTCAAAAGACGGTACGCTGGAAAAATACGGCGTGCGGCTTTTGGGCTCGGACATAGAGGCCATAGAGAAGGCCGAGGACAGGGAACTTTTCCGGGAGACGCTTCAGGCCATGGGCCAGCCCATCATCCCCTCCGCCACCGCTGAGGATATGGAGACGGCCCTGAAGATCGCGGAGGATATCGGCTATCCGGTGATAGTCAGGCCGGCATTTACGCTGGGCGGCTCCGGCGGCGGCATCGCGCAGAATGAGGAGGAGCTGAGGCTTATTGCAAGAGGCGGCCTTGACATGTCGCCTATCACCCAGATACTTGTGGAGCGCTGCATCTCCGGCTGGAAGGAAATAGAATTTGAGACCATGCGGGACTCGGTGGGCAACGTCATCGCCGTCTGCTCCATGGAAAACGTGGACCCTGTGGGCATACACACCGGCGACTCCATCGTTGTGGCCCCGGCGCTGACACTGTCCGATAAGGAGTATCAGATGCTGCGCACGGCGTCTCTGGATATAGTCACTGCCGTGGGTATAGTGGGCGGCTGCAACTGCCAGTTTGCCCTGAATCCGGACAGCTTCGAGTACGCGGTGATAGAGGTGAACCCGCGTGTGTCCCGCTCCTCGGCGCTGGCCTCCAAGGCTACGGGCTATCCAATAGCCAAGATAAGCACCCGCATTGCCCTGGGCTATACTCTCAACGAGATAAAAAACGACATCACCGGCAAGACCTGCGCCTGCTTTGAGCCAACGCTGGACTATGTGGTGGTGAAGCTCCCCAAGTGGCCCTTTGATAAATTTGCCGGTTCCAGCCGGAAGCTGGGCACCCAGATGAAGGCCACAGGCGAGGTAATGGCCATGGCGCCGGGGTTTGAGATGGCGCTGATGAAGGCCGTGAGGGGCGCGGAGATAAATCTGGACACCTTGAACGCCCCGCCGCTGTCAAACGCACCGCTGAGAGAGCGGCTGCTTGAGCAGAACGACCACCGGCTGTTTACCATTTTTGAGGCGCTGAAAAGCAAAGTCACAGTGGATGAGATATTTGAGCTGACCCGCGTTGACCGCTGGTTTATATACAAGCTCAAGAAGCTGGCCGACTTTGAAGCGCATATAGCCGCCGCGGGCATCTCCCGTGAGGACTATGTAAAGGCCAAAAAGCTGGGCTATACCGATGAGGCAATATGCCGCATTTCAGGGGCGGCCCAGGTGCCCGGCATGGATATGAGCTACAAGATGGTGGACACCTGCGCCGCGGAGTTTGACGCGGAGACGCCCTATTTCTACTCCACCTTCGACTCTGTCTGCGAGGCGGAGACCTTTCCGCGCAGCGGTAAGCCCGTAGTAATGGTGCTGGGCTCCGGGCCCATAAGGATAGGGCAGGGCATAGAGTTTGACTACAGCTCCGTCCACTGTGTCTGGACGCTCCGGGAGCTGGGCTATGACGTGGTCATCGTGAACAACAACCCTGAGACTGTCTCTACCGACTATGACACCGCCGACCGGCTATATTTCGAGCCGCTCTGCCGTGAAGACGTGATGAACATTATAAGGGTGGAAAAGCCCATTGGCGTTGTGGTGGCCTTCGGCGGCCAGACCGCCATAAAGCTCACAAAGTATCTGGACTCCAGGGGAGTCAGGATCCTCGGCACCTCCGCCGACAGCATAGACATCGCCGAGGACAGGGCCCGTTTTGACGCGCTGCTTGAAACCTTCGGCATCAGCCGTCCCAGAGGGCGGGGAGTCAATACCCTTGAGGAGGCTCTCGCCGCCGGCGAGGAGCTGGGTTATCCTGTGCTGCTGCGCCCCTCCTACGTTATCGGCGGGCAGAACATGACCATCTCCCGTACCGCGGAGCAGACGGAGAAATATATGCGCGGCATTCTGGCCGGAGGCATTGAAAACCCGGTGCTGGTGGACAAATACATGCCCGGCACCGAGCTTGAAGTGGACGTGATATCCGACGGGGAGAACGTGCTCATCCCCGGCATTATGGAGCATATAGAGCGGGCGGGAGTTCACAGCGGCGACTCGATAGCCGTGTATCCCCCCTATAATCTCAGCGACAAGTTCCTGCAGAAGATATGCAGCTGTTCTGAGAAGCTGGCTCTGGCGCTGGGCACCAGAGGGCTTGTGAATATCCAGTATCTCATATATCAGGACGAGCTGTATGTCATTGAAGTAAACCCCCGCGCCTCCCGCACTGTGCCGTATATAAGCAAGGTGACAAACGTGCCCATGGTGGACCTGGCCTCAAAGATAATGCTGGGGGCAAAGCTTGCCGACCTGGGCTACGGCACGGGGCTGTACCGGACACCGCCGTATTTTGCCGTAAAGGTGCCTGTGTTCTCCTTTGAAAAGCTAAACGACGCAAACTCCATCCTGGGCCCGGAGATGAAATCCACAGGAGAGGTGCTGGGCATAGGCAAGACTCTGGCCGAGGCCATGTTCAAGGGACTCAC
>CAYFSB010000253.1:2132-2817 GCA_964345655.1 uncultured Oscillospiraceae bacterium | reverse complement strand
CCGGGCAACGCTGCGCAATATCCATGAGAATTGGTTCTGGGCGTTTTTCTACAATACAATAGGCATACCGCTGGCTGCCGGTGCGCTGGTGTGGCTGGGGCTGGAGTTGAACCCCATGTTTGCTGCCGCCGCCATGAGCCTCTCCAGTTTCTGTGTGGTGACAAACGCCCTGAGGCTGAATCTGTTTGACATGTACGACGCGGGCAGGGACAGACCTAAAAAGAATAAAAACAATAATAAGGAGGAAAAACCAATGGAAAAGACTTTGAAAATTGAAGGTATGATGTGCGGCCACTGTGAGGCAAGGGTAAAGAAAGCCCTTGAGGCCGTAGAGGGAGTACAGAGCGCGCAGGTCAGCCATACCGCTGGAACAGCTGTAGTGACGGCTGTAGGCGTGACGGATCAGGTACTCAGAGCTGCGGTTGAGGCTCAGGACTACAAGGTGCTGGAGATAGATTAAGGTATAAGCGTCAGCAGCAGGTATCCCGCCGGGAGCAGCAGCGCAAGAAGGGCAAAGTTTACGAGGCTGAATTTTTTCAGGAAAAGGGAAGTGCTGGAGTTTTCTGAACAGGAATAGAGCTTCAGACTTATGAGACTTGCGAGGCTGGCCACGGGAGTACCCAGACCGCCTATATTGACACCCATCAGCAGCGCTCTTGAGTTGCCAGTAAAACCGGAGAGCAGC
>CAYFSB010000253.1:0-2122 GCA_964345655.1 uncultured Oscillospiraceae bacterium | reverse complement strand
ACATTGCTTATCACCTGACTTGCCGCCGCACCCATCAGCAGCTCCCGCCCATTGAGCAGTGTACGCAGCAGCGCGTCCACCGAGTTTATCCTTGCCAGGTTTCCGGAGAAGACAAAGAAGCACAGGAAGGTGAGCAGCAGCAGGAAATCGGCACGCAAGACGGCGGGTCTGTCAAATATGAGCAGGGCCGGTATCAGTATAAGCAGCATGTACTGCCAGCTGAGCACGCGAAAGACCACCAGCAGGCATAAGGCAAAGAGCGCCAGATAAAAAAACAGGGGTTTCTTTTCCAGATCCGGCTTTTCACCCAGAAAGACATTCAGCTCTGACCGGGGCAAAAACAGGCAGAGAACCCCCAACAGCATCAGTGACAATAACCAGACAGGGGCGGTGGCGGAGAAAAATTCGCCGCCGCTCATATTATAATAAGAATAGAGATACAGATTCTGCGGGTTTCCAACCGGCGTGAGCATACTCCCAAGATTGGCCGCCGCAGTCTGGAGAACAACCACGTAGATCAGAGCCTTTTCCTGACCGGCCATACATAGGACTACCACCGCAAAGGGCACAAAGGTCAAAAGGGCCACATCGTTTGTAATCAGCATGGAGCTGAAAAAGCAAAGAGCTGTCAGAACCGCCGCCATAGCTCTGAGATTTCTGGCGCGTACACACAGCTCATGAGCAAGCACTGTAAAGACCCCGGCATTGCGCAGCCCTGCCACAACCACCATGAGGCCGTATAACAGAGCCAAAGTCCTCAGGTCAAAATATCCTGCGTATTCGGCGTCAGGAGGAACAAAAAAACAGCTTATAATTGCCGCAAGGAAAGCTACGCAAAGGGTTATTTCACGTTTTATAAAGCTTTTAACACGGCTCATCAGTGGTTCTGCCTCTCCAATATTTTTCCGTCCAGCACAGCCAGGCTGAGCCTGTCGCCCGCGTAGCAGAGCTTGAGAGAGAAAAACGGGGCGTTTTCCTCCAACAGACGCAGGAATATCCTGTCGCCCTCCCATATGGGCAGTTCATACAGCCGGGGCTTGTCTATCCATTCAAGCTCCCCCTCATCGCAGCTTTTAAGTCTGCCTGAGAAGCTGTCGGAAGTGAAAAGGTGCATGTACTCGGTGCCCCACTGATCGGATACAAAGGTGACTATGCCGCGAAAGCGCCAGGCGGACAGGGAAAGACCCGTCTCCTCGCGCACCTCCCGGAGCATACAGTCTTCAGGACTTTCGCCCTCCTCAAACTTGCCTCCGATACCTATCCACTTGTCTTTGTTTTCATCTGTCTCTTTTTTGACCCGGTGCAGCAGCAGGTATTTCCCGTCGCACTCAATATAGCACAGGCTTGTATTTCTCATTTTCATCACCGCGGGCTATTATAGTACGCGCACAGCCAAAAATCCAGAGAAAATTACCCGTAAAAAACCTCAGACGGCGAAAGCCGTCTGAGGTTTTGGTTAATATCTATCAGTACATGCCGCCCATATCGGGAGCTGCGGGCATGGGAGGATTCTTCTCCGGGATATCCGCTACCAGACTCTCAGTGGTGAGAACCATGGAAGCCACGGAAGCCGCGTTCTCAAGGGCACTGCGGCAGACCTTGGTGGGGTCGACGATGCCCAGGTCGATCATGTCGCCATAGGTGTCGTTGGACGCGTCATAGCCGTAGTTTGCGCTGCCGTTTCCGGAGACGTTATTGAGCACAACGGCACCCTCAACGCCGGCGTTGGCGGCGATCTGCATTATAGGCGCCTTCAGAGCCTTTGCCACTATTGCAGCGCCGGTCTTCTCGTCGCCGTCAAGCTGGCCCACCAGCTTTTCAGCTGCCTTGGAAGCTATCACATATGCCGTGCCGCCGCCGGGTACGATACCCTCTGCAACAGCAGCGCGAGTGGCGTTCAGCGCGTCCTCGATGCGGAGCTTCTTATCCTTCATCTCGGTCTCGGTAGCAGCACCGACCTTGATAACGGCGACTCCGCCGCCAAGCTTTGCAAGACGCTCCTGGAGCTTTTCCTTGTCATACTCGGAGGTGGTGGTCTCTATCTGGCGCTGGATCTGTGCCACGCGGGCCTTGATTTCCTCGCTGGAGCCGGCACCGTCTACGATGACGGTGTTCTCCTTGG
>CAYFSB010000252.1:0-2830 GCA_964345655.1 uncultured Oscillospiraceae bacterium | reverse complement strand
CCTGCATAGAGACTGTGGGCAAGGTACATAACGGGGACATGAGCGAAGATGAGCAGGAGGAGCTGACACAGCACTGCTGCCCCGGATGCGGCTCCTGCTCCGGCATGTTCACCGCAAACTCCATGAACTGTCTGGCCGAGGCGCTGGGCATGGCTCTGCCCGGCAACGGTACAATACCCTCCTATTACGGCGAGCGCCTGGCGCTGGCCAAGAGAGCCGGTATGTGCGCCGTAGAGCTTGTAAAGAGCGATATCCGCCCACAAGATATTCTCACTGAGGCCGCCTTTGAAAACGCCATTCGCGTGGATATGGCGATTGCCGGCTCTACAAATACCACGCTGCATCTGCCCGCCATCGCAAATGAACTGGGTATAAAGCTGCCCCTGCAAAAATTTGACGAGATAAGCCTCAGCACACCCAATCTCTGCCATATAAGCCCCAACGGACACCATCACATGGACGACTTGTACAGAGCCGGCGGTATTTATGCCGTTATGCACGAGCTGAACCGCAGAGGCTTTATAAATACCGACTGCCTGACTGTCGCCGGAAAGACCGTGGGCCATCTGCTGCCCGGCCATTTTGTGAAGGATTTCGACGTTATCCACAGCGTGGACAAGCCATACAGTGAGCAGGGAGGACTTGCGGTCCTGTTTGGAAATCTGGCGCCTCAGGGCTGTGTGGTAAAAGCGGCCGCCGTGTGCCCCCAGATGATGAAGCATACGGGCAGAGCGAGAGTTTTCAGCTATATGGAGGATGCGGCGCAGGCAATACTGGATGGCAAGATCGTGCCGGGAGACATGGTGGTCATAAAATATGAGGGCCCCAAGGGCGGCCCAGGCATGCGCGAGATGCTCTCTCCCACAGCCGCCATCGTGGGCAAGGGCCTGGGCGAGACGGTCTCCCTGCTGACTGACGGGCGTTTTTCCGGCGCCACCCGCGGCGCGGCCATTGGCCACGTATCGCCGGAGGCCATGGAGGGCGGAGTGTTCGCCGTCATAGAGGACGGGGACAGCATCACTGTGGATATCCCCGGACGCAGCATCAATCTGAACGTGGCTGAGGAGACTATCGCAAAGCGCCTGGCAGCGTGGAAGCAGCCGCCGCTGAAGGTCAAGGCTGGCTATCTGGTGAAGTACGCAAAGAGCGTATCTTCTGCCGCCACTGGCGCTGTTACCACAAGCTACTGCGAAGGCGCATTCTGACAAAAATTTCCATACCGGAGACAAAAGGAGATACATAATAATGAAAATTGCCATGGTTGGCTGCGGCGCGGCGGGGAGCTGCTTTGCGGGATACCTGAGAAAAGGCGGCGCCGATATCACCCTTGTGGACATGTATAAGGCGCATATGGATAAGATCGCAAAGGACGGGCTGGAGTTTATAATCTACCCGGACACCCACTATCATCTTGACGGGTTCAAGACCGCCTATAACACAGAGAACATAGGGATCATGGATATAGTGATATTCGTGACCAAGGCTACCCAGCTTGAAAACGCCGTTTTGAGCGCCATGCCCTGCATAGGCCCGGACACCGTGGTGGTGTCGCTCATAAACGGACTGGGCAACTCTGATATTCTCATGCGCCACTTTCCCGCCAACCGTATAATTGTAGGTTCCGGCGCCCTAGGCACAGCTCTGGACGGCCCCGGCCGCTGCATCAGCACCGAGGTACAGGGGCTTCTGGCCCACTTTGGCCCCATGGCCCACGACGCTGTCATAGACGCGGCGGGGAAATATCTGGCAGAGGTCTTCACCGCCGGCGGCTGCCTTGCGGAGTTTCATGAGGACGACTGGCCCTTTATCTGGCGCAAGGTCATCATAAACTGCACCGTCAACACAGTCTGCGCGCTGGTCCGCCTGAAGATATTTGAGGTGGCCGGTGATGAATACGGCATGCAACTTTTCAGAGGCGTTGTAAACGAGTGCTGCGCTGTGGCCACTGCCAGGGGCTGCCCCTATGACGCGGAGGAGTTTACAAATACTCATCTGAAGAATTTTATCGACAACATGGGCGATTACTATCCCTCCATGGCGCAGGATATGCTCTTTAACGACCGCCAGACCGAGGTGGATGTACTCAACGGCATGATCTCCCAGTACGGCCGGGAGCTGGGCATCCCCACGCCCTTTAACGACGTCCTGACACTTATGGTAAAGTGCATCCAGGGCAACTATGACAAGCAGTTTTTCAAAAAATAAACAGACCAAAGCAAACCGCTCACCATCCGGTGAGCGGTTTTTTTACTTTTGCAAGAAAATGGGGTCTTCTCAAAAACGGTCAAACGTATATAATTGAAATTGACCGAGGCGGTCAACGGAGGCTGGAAGCGAAATGAACGAGAAATTTTTCGATTTACCGGAGGAGAAGCGCCAGCGGATAATCAACGCCGGATACAGGGTGTTTGCCAGAAACAGCTATAAGAAAAGCCCGATGAGCGAGATCGCGGCGGAGGCGGAGATAAGCAAATCCCTGCTGTTTTACTACTTCCATAACAAAAAAGAGCTCTATCTGTTCCTGTGGGAGGAGGGCGCGAGAATAACAATGGAGTATCTCAGCCGCTATCGCTGCTATGAGCCGACGGACCTTTTCGAGATGATGGAGCGGGGTATGCGGGCAAAGCTTGAGATAATGCGGGTATATCCAAACATGTCGGCCTTCACCATAAAGGCCTTTTACGAAAAGGATCAGGACATATACGCGGACATTCAGGACAGCTACCGGAGGCATTTCAATATGAAAGCTGTAAACGTCCTGTCCGGCCTGGACCCGGAGAAGTTTGTGCCGGGTCTGGATATAAAGATGATGTATCAGGAGATGCTGTGG
>CAYFSB010000251.1:0-2831 GCA_964345655.1 uncultured Oscillospiraceae bacterium | reverse complement strand
GGGCGTGGGCGGCTCCAAGTGGGCTGACCTGCTGCTGGGAGGCACACAGATAGGCTGGTACGCCTATGTGAGCGCATATACCGGGCAGCTCTTTGCCACCGCCTTCAATATGCCTGAGACTGCCGTATGGTTTACTCTGGGCTGGGCCATAGTCTTCGGACTCACAGCCATCTGGGGCTACAAGGCCATGGAAAAGGTCGCATATGTGGCAGTGCCCGCGCTGCTGCTGCTGGGTATCTATATCCCCATTCTGGCGGCCCAGTCCGCCGGCGGCTTTGCCGCGATCACCCAGGCTGTGCCCAGCGCCGAGATGAGCGTTGCCACCGCCATGACCGCCATCGTGGGCACCTTCGCCTCCATGGGCACCCAGGCCTGCAACTGGTCCCGCTTTGCAAAGAATGCCAAGGCCGCCTTTATCGCGGGCTTCATCGCCTTCATGATAGGCAACACCATCATGCTCTTTGCCGGAATTATCGGAGGGCTTGCCTATAATGAGGCGGACTTCATCGTTGTAATGCTCCACACCGGCCTTATCTTCTTCGCACTGGTGGTATTGACGCTGAACATCTGGACCACTGCACACGCGGGCGCTTATGCCTGGGGCGTGGCAGGCGCGGAAATGGCCAACAAGCAGAATAAGACCCCCTTCCTTATAGGCGGTCTTGTAATAGCTATAATTCTGGCCTGCACCGGTTTCTACGCGCAGCTTATAAACTTCCTGGTGCTGCTGGGGATCTTTATCCCCCCGCTGGGCGGCGTAATGCTGGGCGACTACTTCTTCGTATATAAGCGCCAGCTGCCCAAGCTGGGCTTCATAAAGTTCAAGCTTTTCCGCTTCGGCCCCATTCTGGCCTACATAGTGGGCGCGGCAGTGGCCTATGTGGCAGACCGGGCAGCCTTCGGCATTCCCCCGCTTTTTGGTATTCTGGCTGCTGCCGTATGTGTGCCGGCGTTTGACTGGATACTCAAAAAGTGCGGCGTGAACGACCGCCATCAGGTGGCCGAAAACGCCGAGACCGTCTGAGCCTGCAAAGGAAAATAAGAGATGAACATTGGAAACCTGTTCGCACTGAACGGAAAAATAGTCACAGAGGCGCTGAGCGTGGCCTGCGTTCAGTTTGCCCCTGTGGGCGCCCAGACCGTGGAGGAGCTGAACGAAAATACCGAGACAGTGCTGGGATATCTGGACATGGCCGTCAGCGCCTTTCCGGGAGTTGACCTGATCGTGTTCCCGGAGGCCTGCTTTCAGGGCTTTGCGCCGGTCAATTTTGAGGACGCGCTGATGACCGAGGACAGCGAGCAGCTTTTGCGGGTGCGCGAGCGCTGCCGCAGTCTTTCAGTCTGGTGTGTGGTAAACCCCATGCTCCGCAGCGACCGCAGCTTTAAGAATACCGCGCTGCTCATAAACGACAAAGGGGAGATAGTCCACCGCTATGTGAAGATGAACCCCTGGATACCCTTTGAAAACTCCGTCCCCGGCACCGAGTGCGGGGTCTGCGACGGGCCAAAGGGCTCCAAAATAGGCATCATAATCTGTGCCGACGGAGATTACCCGGAGATATGGCGGGAGGCCGCCTACAAGGGCGCAAACGTTATTGTCAGGCCCACCCATTATATGGACCCCTGGAGCCAGGCCTGGGAGATAACCAACAAAGCCGGCGCATACTTCAATCAGGTGTATGTGGTGGCGGCCAACTGCTCCGGCCTCGCCAGAAATGAGAGCCGCTCCTGTTTCGGCCGCAGCATGATTTTGGGCCCGGACGGAAATATCATCGCAGAGGCCTCAAACGGCTGCCCCGGCCTCATAAAAGCTGACCTGTATCCGGGGATAATCGACCGGATGCACGCCCAGGCAGTACACTCAAGCCCCATGTATTCCTTTAATCACAGGGGTGCAAGCTGCCCGGACATGGACGGCAAAGGCGACGGAGAAATGCGCTATACCGCGTATAAGTCCGGGGAGGGGGAGACAAAATGACAAAAGACGCCTATCCCGCACTGTTCCACTATATTCACAGAGCCATGGCCGATGTGGAGTTTCCCGCCTCAAAGCTGGATATACTGCTTAAGGTCGGAAACCGGCCGGTATATGTGGATTGGGACAAAACTCTGCCTCTGAGCACATTTATAAAACCCATACCCGGCGGAGATTTCAGCTGCGCGGCAGATTTTTACTGCCGGCTCATCGCCGCGATGTAAAGGTAAACACATAACAAAGCTGTCATTCTGACACCGCAGACCGGGGGATTCTTTCACTGACGCACATTTGTCGTTGGAAAGATCCTCAGCCTGCGCTCAGGATGACAGATTTTTTGTTTTGCTGCGGCCCGGCGGCTTTTTATTCCGTCAGCTCCAGAAGATTTCCCTCCAAAGCCGCAAGGCAGCTCTCGTAATATCCGTCGCCGGTGGTTCGCGGGCCGCTGACAAGAGAGAAGCCATCGGCAGTGAGCCGCGCTGTGAGCGCGTCCACCTGCTCCCGGCTGCCCAGACTGAAGGCCAGATGGGCGTAGCCTGTGCGGTATTTGCTCCTGGCGCCGTTGTCCATATTGGGCCTTGTCATTATCTCAAGTCTTGCCCCGCCTTCAAAGGACAGAAAGTATGAGCAAAAGCCGGTGTTTTCATTGTGATACAGTGGCCCCGGCCGGGCATCAAGATATTTCACAAAGAAGTCTCTGGCGGCATTTAAATCGTTTACATACATTGCCATGTGGTCAATTTTCATTTGTTTTCCCTCTCCAGGTCGAGCAGCATCCCCACATGCGGTATGCCGTCCTCCAGAAACTCCTCAGACACCTGGCAAAAGCCCTTTGCCTCATAAAAGGGTATGGCAT
>CAYFSB010000250.1:0-2832 GCA_964345655.1 uncultured Oscillospiraceae bacterium | reverse complement strand
TCCACGTCCGTGCGCACACTGTAGCTGTCCCCAAACCAGACCCGCCAGACAACGGACACCTGGGGATAGGCATTCCGTATGGCCGCCATATCCTCATCGGACACGCCGCAGGAGTCCATATCCAGAGTCTTCAGCTCCGGCATACAGGCCATTGCCTCGGCCACGGCCGCACCGCCGTCGTCCACGGGGATGTGGTTCAGATCTATATCTGTGTCGGCGGTGGTAAAGTCCAGACCGTACAGAGTGAAGCTGTATTCAAAGCGCACATCCGGCCGCAGAGACTGCATGGCGGCGATGCTCTCAAATTTCAGCTCAGGACTGAGCTTCTGATCGCCCAGCTCCACGGTCTCAAGGCCGCACAGGCCGGGCAAAACCGAGCACAGCTCCTCTGCCTGTGCAGAGTCAATGCCGGTCAGCCTCAGCGTCTTTGTGTCGGTGCTGATCGTTTTCCCAAACAGTGAGACGCGGCAGTTATAGTCTATATCGGCTCTCACCGCGCAAAATGCCGCCAGAGTGTCCGTGCTCAAAACGGCGTCTCCGCCGTCGAAGCTTACAGATTTCAGGGCCGGGAGGTACCGGAGCAGCTGGGCTGCATCCTGGGCGGCCGCCTCGTCCGGGGCCGGAAGCTCAAGACTTTCGGTCTGATTGTCCGCCACGGTGCCGTCAGGCAGAGGCACTGTATAAAATACGGCCACCTGCGGGTGGGCATCAGCCCAGGCCATTATCTCATCATAGCAGGTGCTGCCGCTGAGATCCGCAGTGCTCAGATTTGTGAACTTGTCCAGAAGCGCGCTCTCCCCCGGCTGCAAAACCACGCTGATGCTCTCCGCATCGGCCTTCAGTCGGCCGGAGGAAAACTCTATGCGCTCGGCGCAGCCTGCCAGCAGCAGGGCGCAGAGCAGAATAAAAACCGGGACAAAGAGACGCTTGCCGCAAGAATTCATTTCCCGCCTCCATAATTATATAAAATGAAAATCAGTTATGAGGATTGTAAAGAGGGTCGTTCCAATAGTAGGCATAGGGCTTTTCGGAGTACCTGAACTGCTCTCGCAGCAGCGCGTACCGGGGCGCCAGCTCCATGACTCCGTAGGCGTTCTCGCCCAGATAGCGCCAGCCCTCCTCGGTTGGGTTAAAGGTGGTGGTGTTTATCTCGCAGTCAGGGTGCTTTTCCTGAATGGTCTCTAACTGCGCCTGGGGGATTGGTGTCAGATAGCCTATCCAGAGCCTGTCCAGATCCAGATCATATATTGGGGAGATATCGTGCAGGGCAAAACAATAGGCGATATTCAGATGCCGGAGATTTTTAAGCCCTGAGAGAGGGGACAGGTCATTGAGGGCGGAGGTCTGTATCTCGGCGTACTCAAGCTTTGGGCAGTATGCCAGCGCGGAGGCGTCGTTCCAGTTGGCCATGGCCACTATCAGCACCTCAAGATCCGGCATGTACTGCACAAAGGAGATATCGTTCAGAAAGGAGTTATGACCCAGGTCCAGGCATTTTACCTTGGTACAGTACATGAGAGACTGGGTGTTTTCACCGGTCAGCTCCCCACCAAGGCCGGGGTTTGAGGCCAATATGGTCTCCACATTGGTACGGACGCTGTATTTTTCTCCAAACCAGATGCGCCAGACCACCTCAACCTGGGGCAGCGCATCCCGGATGGCGGCCATGCTCTCATCGGAGACGCCGCAGAAGTCCATATCCAGATATGTGAGACTGGGCATACATTTTGCCGCGCGCAACACCAGCGCGCCCTCGTCGTCCACAGTGACATGGTTCAGATCCACAGCGCTGTCCGTGAGGGAAAAGCTCATCCCATACAGGCTGAAATCGTATTCAAAGACCGCGTTGGGGCAGGCCTGCTGAAACGCGGAGATATCCTCCCATTTAAGCCCGCCGCTCTCGGCGGAGTCGTCACCCAGGTCCACCGTGTCCAGCCGCGTCATGCAGGGCAGCCATTCAAGCAGCTCCTCCGCCTGGCTATGACCTATGCCGGACAGATCCAGGATCTTTTTGGCCAGAGAACAGCTCTTGCCCAGCAGTTTCACGCTGAAATCGAACTTGCTCTGCGGATACGCGCTGACAAAACCGGCCACGTCCTCCGCGCTCAGCCCGCCGCTCTCGCTGCCCAGATCCACATTTTGCAGCGCCGGGAGCCATTTGAGCAGCTCCAGCGCCTCCGGGATCTGAGACGGCTCCAACGCCGACAGATCTAAGGTCTCCGCATAATTGTCCACGACACTGCCCTCAGGGAAGCTCACTGTATAGCGGACAGCGGTGTCCGGATGGGCCTCAGCCCAGGCGGCTATCTCCTCATAGCAGGTACTGCCGCTGAGGTCTGCGGATTTCAGCTGTCCAAAACCGGCCAGCTTTTCTGTCTCACCTGCCTGAATAACTGCGGACACCGTCTCCGAGTCGGCGGGAAATTTGCTGTCCCCCAGCTTGATTTTGGAGACGCAGCCGCAGAGCAGAGCGCCGCAGATGAGAAATAAAAGCGGAAAGAGAATTGTCCTTTTTGACTTGTTCATTTTAATGCCTCCGGGGAAAAAGAGAGATATATGTATATTAACCGCTCTCAGCCGTTGGAACCGTTGTATAGAGGGTCGTTTGAAGAGAAGGAGTATTCAAGATTGTCGTAGCCAAACTGCTCTCGCAGCAGCTCATAGCGGGGGTTCAGGTCAAAGTCGAAGTAGCCGTATTTTTCCCAGGTGGCCCAGCCCTTGTCGTTCAGATCCGCATAGCGCCAGCCGCCCTGAGTGGGGTCAAGGGTAGTGGTGTCAATTTTGCAGTTGGGTGCGTTCTCCTGCATCACCGCCACCTGCTCTGCCGGCACC
>CAYFSB010000249.1:0-2833 GCA_964345655.1 uncultured Oscillospiraceae bacterium | reverse complement strand
TTTGGACATCAACCGTATTCAGAAGGTCAATGTGTTCAAGACCAAAGAAGATGTCATTCTTTGTGCTGCTACCATCGATGGTGCTCCCGACTTGAAACCTCGTGCCGTATCGCCCAGTCAATGGCAACGCATGTGGCTGGCAGAAGACAAGAACGACTACAAAACCCATTTAGCTGCTACGCTCTTTGCCGATGTATTGAAAAAAGGACAATCGCTGGAAGAGAATGCCAATGAGAAGCAGGATAAGGAAACTGAGCAGAAACAGGGTGAAACCGCTGTGGTCAAGCAAAGCGAAGAAACCAAGAAAGAGGTCAAGGCCGAAGAGGAAGAGAAGCCTCGTGAGGCAACCATGACTGAACCTTCACCCATACTCAAGCAGTACCTCGACCTGAAGAAGAAGCATCCCGATGCCATCTTGCTTTTCCGTTGTGGCGACTTCTATGAAACCTATATGCAGGACGCAGAGAAGGCTTCAAAGGTTTTGGGCATTACCCTCACAAGAAGCAGCAAGTCCAAGAACCCGGAAGGCAAGCCGCTTGCAATGGCTGGTTTCCCGTATCATGCACTCGACAGTTACCTGCCAAAACTTATCCGTGCCGGTGAGCGAGTGGCCATCTGTGACCAACTGGCTCCAAGGCAAGAAAAGCAAGAAAGCCAGAGTGCGCAGCGTGAACAAGAATCTCAACAGTCTCACATGAAACGATAAGTATGAGCAAGAATCAAGCATACGCCGAGAAGTATGCGGAAGCAGCCATGGAGCAAATGAAGCGCTATGGCATTCCTGCTTCCGTCATACTGGCACAAGGAATACTGGAGAGTAGTAATGGGCAAAGTCAGTTGGCTCAGAATGAGAACAACCACTTTGGCATCAAAGCTACTTCCTCCTGGTTGAACAGTGGTGGCAAGTACGCCCTCTATACGGACGATCGCCCTAATGAGAAGTTCTGCAAGTATGACACCGTGAGCGATTCCTATGAGCATCACTCGCAGTTCCTGAAGAACAATAAACGCTATAGCCAATGTTTCAGTCTTTCTCCCGACGACTATAAAGGTTGGACTAAGGGTATTGAACGAGCAGGTTATGCTACAGGTGGCGGTTATGCTTCCAGTCTGCAATCAATCATCGAAAGAAATGGGCTGCAGAAGTACGACCAGATGGTTATGAACGAAATGCGCAGCCAAGGCAAGCAGTTTGGCGTAGAGCAGAATGCGCGGCAAACGTCAGCGCCAGCAGCAGTAGATTCTCCCTCAACTCAAACAATGGTGCCAACAGGAGAATACTCATTTCCCTTAAAACGTGAAGCGTTCCTTTTCGTCACCTCGCCATTTGGGATGCGAAATGACCCTATGGGCAGCGGAAAGCAGCAGATGCACAAGGGAATCGACATTCGCGCAAAGCAAGACGACATCTTGGCCACGGAGAGTAATGGTAAGGTGGTTGCCGTCAACCATAGCACCCAAACAGGTGGTGGCAAAAGCGTTACTGTGGAATACAGTCGTCCCGATAACACCAAGGTGCAGGTAAGCTATATGCACCTAAGTATTATTGGCGTGAAGGTGGGCGATGTGGTTTCCTCTGGACAGAAGTTGGGCGTTACAGGCAATACTGGCACTCGAACGACGGGCGAACACCTTCATTTTAGCGTGAAGAACATTGCTGCAGATGGCACCAGCCGTGACGTAGATCCTGCAAGCTATTTGGCTGAGATAGCTCAAAAAGGCAATCTCTCCCAGCAGGCACTACATAACGGCAACGACCTCTTGGCAAAGTATAAATCAAGCTCCAGTCCAGCCATTGACACAAGTCTCTCGCCCGATGAATGGATGAAGAAACTCCTTTCGTCGAAGGATAGTAGTGTTGGCCTATCTGGTAACGACCCCGTGATGAGTATGGCAACAGCCATGTATAGCGGTTTGCTCATGTTGGCTGTTCAAATCGACAACCAAAACGAAGAAGAGCAGAAAGCACAAATCTCAGAGTCGGTTTCTAACCGTCAGATTGATTTGAAGTCGCTCGTACCTGCCATGAAGGAGTGTCACTTGACTATCGGAGAAAATGGCAAAGCAGTGCTTCATGCAGACAATGGCACCATCAATGTAGCCCACGAACTGAGTTCAGCTGAAATGGCCAGACTCTCTCAGGTACTTGGCAATAGCTCGCTTTCAAACGAGGCAAAAGAGATGAGAGTGGCCGGCATAGTCAACACTATCGTACTCTCTCAGCAGGCTTCTCAAAACTACGAACAAGGCATGGCCGAGCAAGAAGGCCAGGCACAAAACCTACAGCGGAAATGAGGAAGCTGACTCTACTACTCAGCGTCACTCTTGCCATGCTCTTTGCATTAGGCTTGTTGGCGGCTGTTTGCTACGGCATCTATCTATGGTTAGGTGTATATGCAGCTATTGGGTACGCCATTTTCAACTTAGTTGTTGGGACTTGGCTTGGTATAGAATTAGTACGTACTCGTTGTAGTTACGACTAATAGACGTCTTCACTATTTTGAGTAACCACTAATTAAAGTAACTACTATATTACTACGATACTACACTCTTTGGTCAGATGGCATAGTATTAAAAAACAAATCATAATCAGATGATTAAGTGTAATGTAACAGTATGCGGTACTATCGGTAGAATCCCGGTAGTACGTGCAGGAAGAGAGGGTAAGCAGTTCACCACTTTTGGTGTAAGCGTGCAAATCCCAGTGAAGAATGCAGCCAGTAAAATGGCTGAAGTAAGTGTTATCCAAGATGGTGGATTGAATGCAGACACCAGTGGGTTGGCCATTGGTACTCGTGTTGAAGTTGTAGGCGTTTTGACTTTCAAGAAAAGA
>CAYFSB010000248.1:1903-2865 GCA_964345655.1 uncultured Oscillospiraceae bacterium | reverse complement strand
TGCCCAGCGCCCTGGACTGCGAATGTGTGGCGCTTATGGAGGACAGACTGCTGGCGATCCTGCCGGAGGACAGCCGCTTTGCAAGCTACCCAAGGTTCCCTCTGGTGGAGTGCGAGACGGAGCCCTTCATAAGCCTTCTGGAGAGCTCCGACCATGACGCCCGCCGGGCGCTGGAGGCCGCCGGAGTAAAGCCGAACGTGCGCTTTTACACCAAGGACGACTATGCCATTATCGCCATGGTGGAGCAGGGTCTGGGCATGAGCATCATGCCGGAGCTTCTGCTGAAGGGCAGACACGACAGACTTCTTGCTCTGCCGCTGGTGCCGGAGGCAAAAAGAGTAATAGGCATAGCCATCGCTGCCGGCAGCAAGGCGGGCCCTGCCACCCGCCGCTTTGCCGACTATGTGGTGCGCTATGTGGAGCGCCAGGCCAGAGGCGGGCAGTAAAAAAATTTATTTGTTGACAGGGGAGTTAGCCTGTGCTAATATAACCGCAGACGCAAACAGTTAGGCATTGCTAACTTCAATGGAGGTACAGATATGACTCTGGACGGAATAGGTGTTGGAAATACCGCGGTTATAAAAGCTGTGGGCGGGGACGGGCCGCTGCGCTGCCGTCTGCTGGACATGGGACTTATCCCCAACACCAGAGTGACGCTGCAAAAGATAGCGCCGATGGGTGACCCAATAGAGATAAGAGTCCGGGGCTATGAGCTGACGCTGAGAGTGGACGATGCCAGGAATATAGAGGTGACAGAGGAAGGTGGGGTCAAATGATTTTTGCGCTGGCCGGAAACCAGAACTGCGGAAAGACCACGCTTTTTAACGCCCTTACCGGCGCAAACCAGCATGTGGGAAATTTTCCCGGTGTGACGGTGGATCAGAAGATGGGCGAGATACGCGGGCAGAGGAACTGCTCCGTTGTGGACCTGCCCGGCATATACTCCCTGCGCCCATACACTC
>CAYFSB010000248.1:0-1893 GCA_964345655.1 uncultured Oscillospiraceae bacterium | reverse complement strand
CTGACGCTGCAGCTCCTTGAGCTGAGGCTGCCCACGGTGGTGGCGCTGAATATGATGGACGAGGTGTACTCCAACGGCGGGACTATTGATATTCAGCAGCTCAGTGACGATCTGGGGGTGCCGGTGGTGCCCATAAGCGCCGTGAAAGGCGAGGGCGTGTCTGAGCTGATCGACCAGGCGGTACATACGGCAAAGACCAAGACGCTGCCGAAGGTGACGGATTTTTGTGAGGACACCTCCCCCGTGCACCGCTGCATCCATGCGGTGATACATCTGATACAGGACCATGCGGATATGCTGGGGGTGTCCTCCAGATTCTGCACAGCAAAGCTCATAGAGGGAGACCCGTCTATGGCCGGCCAGCTGGAGCTGGATATGAACGAGAGAGAGCTTTTGGAGCACTGTATCGTCCAGATGGAGAAGGAGACCGGCCTGGACCGGAACGCGGCGCTGGCGGACATGCGCTACAGCTTCATCGAAAAGGCCGTGGAAAACTCCGTGGTAAAATGCCGCGAGAGCCGGGAGCACAGGCGCTCAGTGCGCATAGACAAGATACTCACCGGCAAATATACGGCGCTGCCGGTATTCCTGATCATAATGCTCTCGGTGTTTTATCTGACCTTTAACGTGATAGGCTCCGGCCTGTCCGACCTTTTGAGTCTTGGCATCGACAAGCTGACGAATATTGTGGACTGGGGACTCACGGCCTACGGGATAAACCCGGTGGTACACAGCCTTATTATAGACGGCATATTTGCCGGTGTTGGGAGCGTACTGTCCTTTCTGCCCATAATCGTCACGCTGTTTTTCTTCCTGTCCATATTGGAGGACACGGGATATATGGCGAGAGTGGCCTTCGTGATGGATAGGCTGCTGCGCAGGATAGGCCTCTCCGGGCGGAGCTTCGTGCCGATGCTCATAGGCTTTGGCTGCTCAGTGCCGGCCATAATGGCCACCCGCACAGTCTCCTCGGACAGGGACAGGAAGATGACCATATTGCTCATCCCGTATATGAGCTGCTCGGCCAAGATACCCATATATGCGGTCTTTGCCGCGGCGTTCTTTCCCAATTACAGTGCGCTTGCAATGATAGGGCTGTATGCGGCGGGCATGGCGGTGGGCGTTTTAGTGGCGCTTATTCTCAAAGAGACGGCGTTTCGCGGCCAGCCGGTGCCTTTTGTAATGGAGCTGCCAAACTACCGCATGCCCTCTGTAAAGAGCGTGGGGCTGCTGCTGTGGGAAAAGGCCAGAGACTTTATAGAGCGGGCCTTTACGATAATTTTCATTGCGACTATTGTGATATGGTTTTTGCAGACCTTTGATTTCCGCCTCAATGTGGTGGCGGACAGCGCAAACAGTCTCCTGGCAATGCTGGGCCGGTCCATTGCGCCCGTCTTTGCGCCCCTTGGCTTTGGGGATTGGCGCATGGTCACAGCGCTCATTTCCGGCTTTACCGCAAAGGAGGCAGTTGTGTCCACACTGGCTGTACTGCTGGAGACCAGCATGGCGCAGCTGGGCGGAGCTCTGACGGCGGTGTTCACGCCGCTTGCCGCAGTGAGCTTTTTGATCTTTACCCTGCTGTATACCCCGTGCGTGGCGGCTGTGGCCACAATACGGCGGGAGCTTGGCAGTGTCATTAAGACCCTGGGCGTTGTGATAATGCAGTGCGGCGTGGCGTGGATATGCGCTTTTCTGGTGTATCAGGCGGGGGTATTGCTGCTGTGAATGTTATTGATATTGTTTTGCTTGCCGCCGTGGCGCTGGGGCTGTTTTTTGCCCTTCGCGCCTCGGTGCGCCGGAAGAAACGCGGCGGCTGCTGCGGAAGCTGCGCTGACTGCGGCAAATGCGGAAGCTGTAAAACCGGGAGCGGAGGGAAATAAAAACCTCAGCTCC
>CAYFSB010000247.1:0-2879 GCA_964345655.1 uncultured Oscillospiraceae bacterium | reverse complement strand
GGATATGTAATTTTGCTCTCAGGCTATGTTATCTCTCTTGTTAATATCATAAGGCACGGCGAGCACAGGATCCAGCGGCTGGCGCTGTTTTCTGCCTTCCCGCTTCTGCCTGCCGCGGCACTTCTGGTGCGTTCCCTCTCCGGAGTGGACAGGCTGGACTATACGCCGGTGGTTATGGCTGTTGCCAGCTGGTGTCTGTATCTGGTGATTTTCAAATACAACTATATTAATATTATCCCCGCCTCGCTGGAGGCGGCGGTGGAGCAGGCGGCCCATCCTATAGGCGTTTTCGAGCTTCAATCAAGAGCATTCAGCTATGAAAACGCTTTGGCCAGAGACAGATATAAAAATGTGTCCCAGGCGCTGGCCAAAATTTTACCGCCGGAGGGCGGAGAAATTGAGACAGTGCTGGACGGGCTGTACCTAAGGCTCAGCGCGCTTCCTCTTGCTGGAGGGGAGAGCCTTTTGGTAACGGCCACGGATATGAGTGAAATATACGGACAACTGGAGCTTTTGCAGGAGCAGCAGCGGCAGACTGAGGCTTTTCAGGAGGCACTTGAGGAGGAAAACCGCAATATCGACGCTTATCTGGAATCAATGGAGCAGGTCCAGAACATAAAACGCAGGCAGCAGCTGATTGAGACGGTGTATAAGCATGTCACCGAAGCCTTCGAGCGTATGAAGAGCAATCTGCTTATTGCGGGAGACGACATAGACGGCGGGGAGGTGGCACTGAGAGAAAACATGCGCACGGCTGAGAGCTGCATCGCGGAAATACGCGCTGCCGTTGGAAAGCTCAGGGAGGCGTGACATGAACGATTGGAAACAGGCGTTTATGGTGCTGCCCGATACGGTGATTATAACGGATATGTACGGCTACATTCTTGAGTTTAATAAGGTTGGGCCGTTTCCGGATATAAAAAAAGGCCGGCGCGTTACCCGGTATCTTAAGAGTCCGCTGGAGGAGATAAAAGATGACTATCATATCGGGGAGCGAGTCTATCAGAGGACCGTATCAAGGGTGACAGAAAAAGGCCGCCACCTGGGATATATTATCATCCTTACGGATATTACGGAAAAGATGGCGCTGTTGGAGCAGAACCGGATAAAAAACCGGGAGCTTCGTGAGACGGCGCAAAAGCTGGCACAGACCAATGAGGAACTGGCGGCTTTTGCCAGACAGGTCAGGGAGCTGTCTGACTATACGGCGCAGCTGCGCATAGCCCGCAGCATACATGACGACCTTGGCCACGATATAACCGCTATTCACGCGATTTCCCAGATGTGTTTGAAGCTCAGAGATGAAAACCCACAGGAGTATAAAGCGCTGATCGGACAGGGGCTGGACATATGCCGCAGAGCCTTTGAGGGGCTGCCTCGGCGCCGCTTCAGCACAGTTGAGGAGCTGCTGGAGGCCTTTCGCCGGGAAAGTCAGTTTCCGGTGGAAATATCTGTGTCAGGCGGGCAGCCTGCTTTTGCCGAAAAGCGCCTTGGACTCATATACGACATATGCAAAGAGGCCTGCCACAATACAATGGAGCATTCTCTGGCCGAGAAAATGACGGTAGACGTCAAAATGGACGAAAACAGTCTGACTCTTTGCATAACCGATGACGGATGCTTTCACGGCAGCTTTGAAAAAGGTTTTGGCCTTATGACCATGGAGGAAAACGTGGTTATGTCAGGGGGCAGCATTGATTTCTGCGCCATTCCGGGACAGGGATTTAACATAACAGCGGCATGGAGGATGGAACAATGACGGAGAGAATACGAGTGCTTATAGCGGACGACCATTCGCTGCTGACCACGGGACTGAAAATGATCATAAGCGAATGGGAGGAATTCCTGGTGGTAGGCATCGCGTCCGATGGCCAGCAGGCGGTAGCGCTGTGCGAAAGTCTGCGTCCCAATCTTGTGGTCATGGACATGCAGATGCCCAAGCTCTCCGGTTCTGCGGCCGTCAGAAATATAAAGGGCAAATGTCCCGGCATACGCCTGCAGTCAGGCAAAAGCTGCGCAGTATTCTGCACTCTGAGCCGCTGCCGCCAAACGCAGGCAAGCAGGTGGAGCTGGTTTTAGGCAGCGCCGCCTATCATGCCGAGGCCGACCGGCACTCAGACACGGTCACAGCCGGAGACGTGCTTGGGGCAATTGTCCGCCACCCGTCTCCCATGCTGAAGCCTCTGTTGGACGGCCGCCCTGACGGGGCAAAAGATTTATCGGACGACGAAAAGCCCCAAATGGAGCCGGAGCCTGAGGAAGAGGGCCTGAGCTTTCTGCCAAAACTCACTGAGCGGATACGAGCCATGCGGTATGCGCTGCTGGGTCAGGTGTTTGGACAGGACCACGCGGTTCACGCCTTTGCCGAGGGCATGTTCAGCGCGCAGGTGCTTTCAGCCGCAGATGAAAAGCGCCGGGGGCCAAGAGCCATATTTGTTTTCGCAGGGCCGCCGGGCGTGGGCAAGACTTTTCTCGCGGAAAAAGCCGCCGAGACGCTGGGCCTGCCCTGCAAGCACTTTGACATGAGCGGCTATTCCGACCCGCAGGCCCATATCGGCCTCCTTGGCTTTGCGCCCAGCTTTAAGGACGCGAAGTCCGGTCTGCTCACAGGCTTTGTCAGAGAGCATCCCCGCTGCCTGCTGCTGTTGGATGAGATAGAGAAGGCAAATATCAATGCCATTCAGCTCTTTTTGCAGATACTGGACGCGGGAAGGCTCCATGATGACTACCTGGATGAGGAAGTGTCCTTCCGGTACACGGTGATAATATTTACTACCAATGCCGGACATCAGCTCTATGATGGGGAAAAGACCGTAAATGCCGCGGCGCTGCCCAGACAGACCATAATAAACGCGCTTGAGACAGACATTAACCAGCAG
>CAYFSB010000246.1:0-2947 GCA_964345655.1 uncultured Oscillospiraceae bacterium | reverse complement strand
CTCAAAGTGCATGATGGCCACGCCCTCGCGCACGTCGTCACAGCCGTAGCAGCGGACGTCGGCACGCTCGGTCTCGGAATAGCGGATCTCGCGAACTATCTTCAGCTCGCTGGTGTAGTAGTCAAACTGGGTCTGGACATAGGTGAAGCCGTTGATGCGGGAGATGATCTGGGCGGCATCCTTGCCAAGGCCGTTGAGGATAACGCGCAGGGGTGACTTGCGCGCCTTGTTCGCGTTTTTGACAATACCGATAGCGCCCTCTGCGGCGGCGAAGGACTCATGTCCGGCCAGGAACGCGAAGCACTTGGTGTCGTCACTGAGCAGCATTGCGCCCAGGTTGCCGTGGCCCAGACCGACCTTGCGGTCCTCTGCCACGGAGCCGTCCAGGCAGAAGCTCTGGAGGCCGATGCCTATCATCTTTGCAGCCTCAGCCGCGGTCTTTATGCCGGACTTGATAGCTATAGCCGCGCCCACGCAGTAGGCCCAGCAGACGTTCTCAAAGCAGATGGGCTGGATGCTCTTTGCGATTTCGTAGGGGTCAAAACCCTTTGCCTTGCAGATCTCTCTGCACTCTTCAACAGAACCGATGCCGTACTGAGCGAGGACGGCGTTGATCTTGTCAATTCTTCTGTCATAGTTTTCAAACAGAGCCATTATATCGTCCTCCTCCTATTATTCCTGGCGCGGGTCTATGTATTTGACAGCGGCATCCCACTGGCCGTAATGACCGGTGGCTTTCTTCATGGCGGCATTTGCGTCCTCGCCCTTCTTGACGAAGTCCATCATCTTGCCAAGGCTCACGAATTCATAGCCGATGATCTCGTCCTGCGCGTTGAGGGCGAGCTTGGTCACATAGCCCTCGGTGAGCTCCAGATAACGTGGGCCCTTTTCCTTGGTGGCAAACATGGTGCCGATCTGAGAGCGCAGGCCCTTGCCCAGGTCCTCAAGAGAGGCGCCCACTGCCAGACCGTCCTCAGAGAAAGCGGACTGGGAGCGGCCGTATACGATCTGCAAAAACAGCTCGCGCATGGCGGTGTTGATCGCGTCGCACACAAGGTCGGTATTGAGAGCTTCAAGAATGGTCTTGCCGATGAGTATCTCGGAGGCCATTGCGGCGGAGTGGGTCATGCCGGAGCAGCCCAGAGTCTCAACAAGAGCTTCCTCGATAACGCCGTTTTTAATGTTCAGAGTGAGCTTGCATGCGCCCTGCTGAGGTGCGCACCAGCCTATGCCGTGGGTAAAGCCGGAGATGTCGGAAATTTCCTTTGCCTGACCCCATTTGCCCTCTTCGGGGATGGGTGCGGGGCCATGATACGCGCCCTTGGCTACCGGGCACATATGCTGTACTTCAGTGGTGTAGATCATAGCGATTTCCCTTCTATCTAAAAATATGGTACAACAGTTTTACAGCCCGGCGCTCACTTTATGAGGCTTTCGCCGGTCATCTCCGCAGGCTTTGCAAGGCCCATGATGGAGAGTATCGTAGGGGCTATGTCGGCAAGTCTGCCGCTCTTGAGCGCTATACCGTCCATGCAGACGGCAAAGGGCACGGGGTTTGTGGTATGGGCGGTATTCACCTTGCCGCTGCCGTCGAACATGCAGTCGGCATTGCCGTGGTCGGCGGTGACAAGCAGCACGGTGTCCGGGTGCTTCTTCACCTCGGCTATGACCTGACCCATGCAGGCGTCAACAGTCTCTACCGCGGCGACTGCGGCATCCATGATGCCGGTATGGCCAACCATGTCGCAGTTTGCAAAGTTGCAGACAATAAGGTCGTACTTGTCGGCTGCTATGGCCTCAACGCATTTCTCTGCAACAGTTGCGGCGCTCATCTGAGGGATAAGGTCATAGGTGGGAAACTCCTTGGGAGAGGGCACAAGGCAGCGCTCCTCACCATCGGTCTGCTTCTCAACTCCGCCGTTGAAGAAGAAAGTAACATGGGCATACTTCTCGGTCTCCGCCACGCGGAACTGCTTGAGACCCCTGGCGCTTACATAGTCGCCCAGAGTGTTCTCAATAGTCTCCGGAGGATAGGCTATAGGCAGAGGCAGCGACTCGTCATACTGGGCGGTACACACATATGAGAGAGGATACACCGTCTTTTTGCGGGCAAAGCCGTCAAAGTCCGGCAGATTCAGCGCCCAGGTCATCTCCCGCGCTCTGTCCGGGCGGAAGTTCATGAAGATGACGCTGTCGCCCTGGTTGATGACGCCCTCAGGGCAGACCACCACAGGCTTGACAAATTCGTCGGTCACGCCGGCGGCATAGCTCTCCTCCACCGCGTGTACGGGGTCAGTATCCAGATGACCCTCGCCGCAGACTATGGCGTTATAGCCCTCTTCGACCCGCTCCCAGCGCTTGTCCCGGTCCATAGCGTAATAACGCCCTGCTACTGTAGCGATTTTACCAACGCCGATACGCTTCATCTCCGCGTCAAGTTCTGCCAGATAAACATCAGCAGTCTGCGGTCCAACATCTCGTCCGTCTAAAAAAGCATGTACATAAACCTTGTTCAGTCCCTGCAATTTAGCCATTTCTAATAGAGCAAACAAATGACTGATATGACTGTGCACTCCACCGTCAGAAACGAGACCCAGCAGGTGCAGCGCACTGCCGTTGGCTTTTACGGTCTGCATAGCTTTACTCAAAACAGTGTTTTCAAAAAAGTCACCGTCTTTTATGGCTTTAGTGATCCTTGTCAGCTCCTGATAGACAATACGTCCTGCCCCGATATTCAAGTGACCGACTTCGGAATTACCGATCTGCCCGTCTGGCAGGCCTACGGCTGCACCAGAACAGGATAAGCGCGTATGCGGATATTTGTCGAACAAAGCATCCAAATTAGGTGTCTTTGCCAAAGCAGCTGCATTATACTGCCCTGCCGGAGCAATACCCCAGCCATCGAAAATCAACAGCAATAGCGACTGTCTTGCCATTTTCGTCACCC
>CAYFSB010000245.1:0-2948 GCA_964345655.1 uncultured Oscillospiraceae bacterium | reverse complement strand
CCCAACCGTGCCGTCGACTATCTCCGGCACCGCCAGCTCGAACAGGCGCTTCACAAGCCCCGGATGGGTGCGGCCGATAAGTACCTGGGGGCCGCGGGTGGAATTTCTCACTTCTACAACATAGACCTTTATGCGGTCTCCCTCGGTGAGCGCCTCAGTCTTGATACGCTCGTTAGGGGCCAGCATGGCCTCTGTAAATTCGCTGTTGGATGAGATGCGAATGGACACGCTGCCGTTTCTCGGCTCTATATGGGAGACGACGCCTGTGAGTATCTCGTGCTCCTTAGAAGTGAATTCCTCATATATTATGCCGCGCTCCGCCTCACGAATGCCATGAATGATCACCTGCTTGGCGGCCTGTGCGGCAATACGGCCGAATTTTTTAGTCTCCACCGGCACGCCGATAATATCGCCGGTCTTTGCCCGGCGGCTCAGCTTCTTTGCAGCCTCAATATTTATCTCATGGGAGGGATCTTCCACTTCGTCCACAATGGTCTTGTTGACGTTCATCTCGATACGCTTCTTGTCCTCGTCCAGGATGATCTCCACGTTATCCTCGCACTCAGGATTATCCCTGCGAAAAGCTGCCAGCATGGCCTGTTTTATCTTGTCGTACATGTAGCCAGTGGGGATGCCCTTCTCTTTTTCAATATCTTCAACGGCTTCAAAAAATTCTGCGTTCATTTCAAATCTCCATTCTGTGTTTTAGGGCCTATATTGATACATGCAGTCTCACCTGGGCAATCTGTGCCTTGGTGAACTCGAAAGTGTCTTTTCCGGCAGATATGGTCACGCCGCCGTTTTCGTAGGAGACCAGCTTGCCTACAAAGGCCTTGCGTCCCGCCATAGGCTGATACAGCTTTATTTCCACCTGGCTGCCCATAAACTGCTCAAAATCCGACGGGCGCTTCAGTTCTCTCTCCGCCCCAGCAGAGCCCACCTCAAACACATAGCTGTCTGGTATCGGGTCAGCCTCGTCCAGCATCGGGTCCAGTCTCCGGCTTATCCGCTCGCAGTCGTCAATAGAGACGCCGTCCTCTTTATCAATATAAATCCGCAGATACCAACTCCCGGCTTCCTTCAGGTACTCCACATCCCAGAGGGAGCAGCCCTCCTCCTCCACAACGGGTCTGGCAAGTTCAATAACCTTTTCGGTGATTTTACTCATTTACAGCTCACTTTCAGACATTAATACATTCTCTCGCCCGACGGCGTGAATACCCCCGTCAAGGGCAAAAGTCTCACAAAAAAGAGTGGGTCGCAACCCACTCTGACTTAACCATAATCCTTACTTTTATAATAATAACACTATATGCTGTATATTGCAAGCCTTTTTTATCCCACAAAAATAAAGATTTAGTTTAGTCCGGCTGCTGATTTCAATGCCCAAAAACATCGCGGCGGAGTATGATCCGCCGCGCTAAAGGTCAATATTCAAAGTCCGGAACATAGTGAGAATAAAACTCCTCATAGCACAGTCCCTGCTCCATGATAAAGGTGGCCGCCTCCACACCCACATACCGATAGTGCCAGGGTTCATCCCAGCCGGTGAGCAGCAGCTTGCGTGTGGGATAGCGCTTTATAAATCCGTACTCCGCGCAGTGTGCGTCCAGCCATTCAAAAAAATCCTGGTTCATGTTATCATATACAAGCTTATCGTAGCTCTTGTCGTATAGATCCACCGCCAGGCCCAGCTGATGTTCGCTGCTGCCGGGATACATGGTGATAGTGCTGGCCTCCTCGGCCGCCTGTTGATACAGCGGGTCATTGTAGTCTGTAACGCCCAGGCCATAGGCGATCTGGCTGGCTTTGCCGTTAAAGAGCTGCGCCTGGTATGAATATGATCTGTAGGCGCCGCCCACGTATACGGAGAAGCCCGCGTCCTGAATAGCCTGCAAAAAGGCATCCAACTCCGGCATTGCCTCTGTACTGAACATCATGTATCTGGTACTGCTTATTTTCGACACGTCCGGCATGAACGCAGAAGACAGAAGATTGTCGTCGTTGACCATTGTGTATTGAGTAAGATTTATGTCTATGTCCGGCCAGATATTCTCTGTGGGTTCCGGCGTTTCAACGGAGTTCGGGTCGGCAAAAGAGACGCTGTCACTGCTGACGTACGCGCCGTCAACTCCGCCAAGTATCACATTGGTCTTCCTGTCCATGCGGGAAATGACAATCGTATACAGAACGAGGCACAGCGCCACCATACTGATTATCCACAGAACTTTTTTCTTTTTCATACCTCGCACCTGCCTTTGAAATGGTATTATAGCACCATTTTATGACTATTTCAAGTACGGGGAATATCAATCAGCCCCACCCGCGCGGCCAGATTCTCCTCAAAGCGGGTTTGCATCCTCCCCCAGCGCCTCCCGCAGCTTCTCAAGCGCACGTTTTTCAATACGCGATACATATGAGCGGCTGATTTTACACTCGGTGGCCGTCTCGCGCTGGGTCTTTGGCACACCGCCGTCCAAACCATAGCGGAGCTTTATTATTGTGGCCTCTCTCTCGCTGAGCACTGTATCCACGCATTCTCTGAGACTGCCGCATATCTCACTGCTGCCGATGCGTTCAGCCATATCGTCCTCCTTCGCCACCACATCCATCACCGACAGCCCATTGCCCTCTCCGTCCACATCCAGCGCGTCGGAAAGGCTCATATCCCCCGCAGTCTTTTTCTGCCCTCGAAAGAACATCAGTATCTCATTCGCTATCCTCTCCTGACGGATACATAGGTTGCGCAACAGGCGGCAAATCCGCCTCTCCGTCCTCTGCAAAGAGGTACACATAGGCATTTTTGCCGTCCCAGACCACTTTTTTGACGATGGTACGCAGCAAGCGTCGCTTTTCCTCCAGCGTTGCCGAATCCACCGCATTGGCAAACGACTCGATCATCTCCTGATGGAAGGCGAACTCCTGATGGAGCATCCGGCTCTGCTCGG
>CAYFSB010000244.1:0-2960 GCA_964345655.1 uncultured Oscillospiraceae bacterium | reverse complement strand
GAGGTCGAGAAGTTTGACGACTGGCAGACCGCCCCCGGCCATTGGTGCCAGGATGCCGGCTTCATCTCCAACGGCGCGTATGTCTGCACCGCTTGGGAGCATGACACCTCCATGACCTATGAGAAGAACCCGTACTGGTACGATGCTGACAGCGTCACCGTTGAGAAGCTGGAGTTCATGCTCTCCGCTGATGACACCGCCATCTTCGCCGCCTACAACGCCGGCGACATTGACTTTGCCGATACCGTTCCCAACGATGAGGTTGCAAACCTCCTCTCCAACCCCGAGTTCAAAATAGTTGATAACCTGGGCACCTACTATGCCGCTTTCAACTGCAAGAGCGCTCTGTTCGCCGACAAGACCCCTGAGCAGGCTGCTTGCATGCGTGAGGCTTTCTCTCTGCTGATAGACCGCGACTACATCTGCGAGAACGTGGGCCAGACCGGACAGAAGCCCGCAAACGCCTTTATCCCCTATGGCATGGCTGACGGCAACGGCGGCATCTTCAAGACCGATCTGACCGAGCAGGGCTACTATGACCCGTACGGCATCAACGACAACTATGATGCTACTGTTGAGCAGGCCCGCACTCTGCTGAAGGCTGCCGGCTACAAGTTCGGCGACGATGGAAAGCTCTCTTCTGAGACTCCTATCCAGCTTGAGTACCTGACCAACAACGGCACCGGCCACATCGCAGTGGCTGAGTCCATGCAGCAGGATCTGAGCGTGCTGGGCATCGAGATGACCATCGCTTCTCAGGACTGGAACGTCTTCCTTGAAGAGCGCAAGGCCGGTAACTTCGACTTCTGCCGTGAGGGCTGGCTGGCTGACTTCAACGACCCCATCAACATGCTTGAGATGTGGATCACCGATTCCGGCAACAACGACTGCCAGTTCGGCCGTTAAGTCTGAGTCACTGTAAAGCGATATTCTTACATTCCCAGGGGCAACCCTGGGAATGTTTTTTGTAAAAACGCTTAATTATTGTTGACTAAACGAAGCAGGGATGATAATATACTCAAGTATGCGCCCGCGTTCTCAGCTTTGGGGCCATGCCGCTGTCGCGGTTGCCTTTCCGCCCAATGCTTGGACACAGGGTATAGAATAACAAGAAAGGGGTATCATTATTATGATCACCAAAGAAGTCAAGACCGCAGTTATCGGCGAGAACGCCACTCACGAGGGCGACACCGGCTCTCCTGAAGTTCAGATAGCAATCCTGACCCAGCGCATCCGCGAGCTGACTGAGCATCTGAAGCAGCATCCCAATGACGACCACAGCCGTCTGGGCATGTATAAGATGGTTGGTAAGCGCCGCCGTCTGTTGGACTATCTTGCCAAAAAGGACATTGAGCGTTACCGCGCCATTATTGCAAAGCTGAACATCCGCAAGTGATTTTTCGGGTTCAGCCTTTCTGAGGGTTATGAAGGTTTTTGCAGGGGGATAATTGAATATATCCCCCTGCATTTTTCTTAAGGAAGTTGTGTGCAGGCAGCAGGAAATATGTGTAAATACCGAGGCTGCCGGCAAGTTAGTATTTGAAGCGGCGCCCGACGCGCCGCAGATGAGCGGACGTCGCTTCAAGTGCTAATACGCCGGAGGCCCCGAAATATAAAAGGAGAGAACACATGATAATAACCAATAAGCAGTTCCCCAATTACAAAAAGTACGAAATCATGTATGAAGGCCGGCCCCTGAGCATGGAGATCGGCAAAATGGCAGAGCTCTGCAACTCAGCAGTTCTTGTAAAGTACGGCGAGACCACTGTGCTTGTGACCTGCACTGCCTCCGCCCGCCCCAAGGACGGTATAGATTATTTCCCCCTCGCCGTGGACTTCAACGAGAAGCTCTACGCCATGGGCCGCATCCCCGGCAGCTTTATGCGCCGCGAGGGTAAGCCCAGCCTGCCCGCAGTGCTGGCCTCCCGCCTGATAGACCGCCCAATGCGCCCCCTGTTCCCCTCCGACCTGAGAAACGACGTGGTCATCGCCTGCGAGGTCATGTCTGTCGACAGAGATTGCTCCCCTGAAATTACCGCCATGATCGGCGCTTCCGCCGCTGTGTCCATCTCCGATGTGCCCTTTAACGGCCCCATCGCCGGCATAGTTCTGGGCTGGGACGGGGAGAAGTATCTCTTCAACCCCACCAAGGCCGAGCGCGAGAATAACCGCATGACCACCACCATTGCCGCCACCCACAAGAAGATCGTCATGATCGAGTCCGAAGCCGACCAGGTTCCCGATGACGTGATGTATGAGGGTATCGTACAGGCCCATGCACATCTGCAGCCGGTTCTTGACCTTATCGACAAGATGGTCGCCGAGGTGGGCAAGCCCAAGTTTGAATATGAGCACGCCGCCTTTGACGACGAGCTTTTCCAGAAGCTGGTGGAGAACGAGTTCCAGTCCATGGAATACTGCATGGATACCGACGACAAGAACGTCCGCGAGGCCCGCGTAAACGACTGGGTCAAGATGATCCAGGAGAAGTACAGCGAGGAGCATCCGGAGCTTATGCAGTATATGGATGAGATCCTCTACAAGCTCCAGAAAAAGGTAGTCAAAAAATGGCTGCTGGCTGGCAAGCGCGTAGACGGCCGTCAGATGAACGAGATCCGTCCTCTGGCCGCCGAGGTGGGCGTCATTCCTCTGGTTCACGGTTCCGGTCTCTTTACCCGCGGCCAGACCCAGGTGCTCTCCATTGCAACTCTTGCCACCCTCAGTGATGCCCAGAAGCTGGACACCATCTGGGAAGAGGAAGAGAAGCGCTTCATGCACCACTACAATATGCCCTCCTACTCCACCGGTGAGGCGCGTGCCAGCCGCAGCACCAACCGCCGCGAGCAGGGCCACGGCGCTCTGGTTGAGAAGGCGCTGGAGTGCGTTATCCCCGAAGTGAAGGACTTCCCCTATGCTATCCGTGTAGTGTCTGAGGTCCTCTCCTCCAACGGCTCCACCTC
>CAYFSB010000243.1:2625-2978 GCA_964345655.1 uncultured Oscillospiraceae bacterium | reverse complement strand
CTGGCCCGCAAATACAAGGAGTCTGAGGCTGTTATCCACGCGATCGAAGCGCACCATGGCGATGTGGAGCCTCATACCGTAGTGGCCTGCCTGGTTCAGGCGGCCGATGCCATATCCGCATCCAGACCGGGAGCCCGCCGTGAAAACATAGAGAACTATGTGAAGCGGCTTGAAAAGCTTGAGGAGGTCTCCAAGAGCTTCCCCGGCATCTCCAGCTCCTATGCCATTCAGGCCGGCCGCGAGATACGCATAATGGTCAAGCCGGAGGATATCAGCGAGGATCAGATGGTGCTGCTGGCCAGAGATATCGCAAGGAAGCTCGAAGAGGAGGTGGCCTAACCCGGCCCGATAAA
>CAYFSB010000243.1:0-2615 GCA_964345655.1 uncultured Oscillospiraceae bacterium | reverse complement strand
CAAGTAAGAAGACCGCTCACTGAGCTTGAGGAAGCAGAAAAAGCAAGGTTGGCGAAGATTCAATCAAAGATCGATGAGATCACTACCCTGCCCTACTTACTCAAAGAGCACGGCGCAACATCAGAAGTTATCGCAAAGAAGATCGAAGAGGAGTTGGCCTACCCCGGCCAGATCAAGGTGCATCTTCTCCGCGAGACCAAGGCTGTAGATTACGCCAAGTAAATAAAAAGGCTTCAGGAATTTTTGTTCCTGAAGCTTTTTTTGTTAAGTATAGAGTCCATGGCCTTGTACAGCGGCTTGTAGAGAACGAGAGTAAACACAAAATTCCCGCCGCAGTGGATAAGGTCAAAGGGAATGCCGCTCACCCAATAGGACAGTGCCATGGCCCCGCCGCCTATAAAAAAATACGGGATGGAGCACAGCGCTCCGAAGCAAAGCCCGAATATACCTGCCACCACCGCCCAGCCCAGCGCGGAGTCGGTTTTGCGCATCATTATGGCTGCGACAGTCAGTATTGGCCAGAGATACCAATAGCAAAACCACCACAGTCCAAAGCCGAAGACCAGCCCCTCCAGCATTATATATACAACTACCGAATACAGCGCTTTCCATCCGAAAAAAACCGCGGTAAGGATAATGAGCAGGGCGTTCATATTTACATTTGGCAGCGCCGCCAGCGCAATTTTCGCGGCAAACATCAGCGCCCCCATTATGGAGAGGGCGCTAATCTCTTTCGCGGAGAGCTTACCAGCCTGTGGTGAGAGTGAGCTCATACCGTTCCCCGTCTGCGATCATGGTGTCATCCACGCCTGTCATGAGTGTTTCTCCGCCCTTGGTGATGCACCACCACTGCTGCAGCGACTCATCGGCGGTCTCTCCGTCAGCTGTCTGTATGTACAGGCCGTAGTCACTGTCCTCGCCCTGCACCAGCTTCTCCTGCTCAAGAGCAGTACGCAGATTTTCGGCATCTGTATTGATGCTGAAATCTTTCTGCGTCCCATCCCCGTGTATGACGGAAACGACAATAGTTTTGTCGCCCGGAGTCGCAGCAGGGGCAAAGTGCATGTAGGCAAATACTGCCGCCGCGATCAGCACAAGCAGGGCGACCACGGCAATTATTCTCTTGGTTTTTTTGGACATAATAATCCTCTCCTTTCTTTTCAACGGAAATTGTACAAAGAAAAAGAGAGAACGCTGCCAAAAAATCCTGCTTACCCCGAAGCTGGCGGGGCCTTAAGGATAATAAGGTCTGCGTTTACAATTTGGCCGGGTGCCGCGGCTCTTTGTACAACACAGCGCTAAATATGCGCTGCACGGGCAGGTTTTCTGACTTGGGGGGGCAATTGCCCCGCATCACAGTGACGGCCTCGCGTGGGATTTGCACCCACATTCCCCTGTTGACTGTTCAGTGAACAGATCCCGATCCGATTGCTTGCATGGTGAGTATACCATGATAGAAATAAATGCACAAGAGAGGAACACATATAAACGCCGGCCCTGAGGCCGGCGTTTATATGTGAAAGTATATCCCCTGTGCTGTAGGCGCAGGGCAATGAAATGAGATGGGGGTCTCATAACACCGCCATTTGGGTTGGCGGAACGCCGCCGGGGAGAGAAGATCAGATCTTCTCTTCTACATCTCTGCCGTCATGATAGTGGATCAGAGAGTCATACAGCTTCTCAATAAGCTTCATATCGGCATTTGTAATGTATGCCAGAAAGGTCAGCGCAAAAAGAGCGCCGATAACTATCAGAACTATCCAGAACCAGGCCATGTTATTTCCTCCTTACCAGCTTAAAGCATCTTCATAATCCAGCAGCGTGGGGTCAAGCGGCTCCGCCCGAAGGACATTTACCATATACTGATTAAACGCCTCCCGCATTTCCCGCCTTGACACGGTGCGAGGGTCCATGACATCATGGGGTACCCAGATGAGGTGAATCCCGCGTTGGCGAGCCTGATCTTCAAACAGCCCATGCACCCCGCCGACATTTTTGCAGGAGACATGGTCGTACATTATTACAATGTTTACATTAAATTTTTCGCACATCTTCCAGCACTCGTCCAGAAGATTGGCGTAACCGCCGTTGGTGTGAGAGCGCATCATCATCCGCTCGTGGCAGCGGGCCAAATCGCGCATAGCCTGCTCTTCGTCGCCAATGGTTATGGGCTTGTAACTGAGCATGCACTCCATGTCCATCACGCACTTCACTCCCCAGCAGTGCTGAGTCCAATAGGTGAAGTTTGTGTAGTAGTGGGCGGGGCAGGCCCAGACTATGCAGCGGTATTTTGGCTTGTTGGCGTCTGCCGCCCGGTCCAGCTCATAGCCACGGTGCATCATTCTGGTCACTTTTAAATCTGTTTTATGCATAAACCGGTCAAGACAGCCGGCAGCCTGAAACTCATATTCACGCTGCAATGCCAGCGCGGCTCCGCAGACCTGGGGATAGTCCGTGCAGTTGACCTCCCATTTTTCCACCATGCACTGGGCAGACTCGTTGTACCGCCCGGCGTTATCCCAGAAAGCGTCCCAGTCCCACTTGACGTTCATGTGCTCCTCAATAAAGGAGATACACTTCCTCAGATTTTTTACGGCGTATTCCTGTATCTGCGG
>CAYFSB010000242.1:0-2983 GCA_964345655.1 uncultured Oscillospiraceae bacterium | reverse complement strand
CCTGCAATATAGTGGGCGTGAGCGCCACAATTTTTTTGGTGCTCATAAAAAATCCCGGGTGGAGGAGACTGCTTCTGCCGCTTGGGGTACTCCTGGCGGCGTTTTATATAAGCATTTCTGCCCCAGGTAACTCCGTGAGGCAGGCTTCCGTGCCGCACATTCCCAATGCTGTGCAGGCAGTGCTTGATTCGTTTAAATATGGCATCAGGTACAGCGCACAATGGTTTAGCCTCCCCCTGGCTGGGGCCATGGTGTTTATGCTGCCGCTGTTTCAGGGATGCGTTCGTGGACTTGCATATAGATTCAGATGCCCCGGTCTTGTAACACTGTTTTCATACTGCCTTATCTCCGCCATGTTTTGTCCAACGGCATATGCCCTTGACGGAGTGGGAGACAAGCGGCTTTTGAACATAATTTTTTATGCGTATGTGCTGCTGCTGGCGGTAAATCTTTTTTACTGGACAGGGTGGATTACCCAGAGGCGTGGATGCGTAGATGAAAGCACCGATGGGATGCGCCTGAGGGATGTAATGGTGACGACAGTAATATGCCTTGCCTGCTGTGGAATTTATATTCGAAGCGGCGGCTTTACCTCACTTATGGCTGTTGGTTCGCTCCGATCGGGGGAAGCTGCCGAATATTATGCCTGCACTCAAACAAGGTTGGACGTGCTGAATGACCCGCAGAACGAGAATGCTGTCCTTGAAGACTATCCGGTCAAGCCGTATGTGCTGTATTTTGATGACATTACTACCGACCCGAATGACTGGAAAAATCAAAGCGTAAGCGAATATTACTCCAAACAATCCGTGATACTCGGAGAACCCTGAGGTATTATAAAGAAACACACTTGAAAAGAGGACAAAAAAATGGACAGATGCACAGAACGGGAAAAAAACTTCCGCCTTCTGGCATACGCCGGGATAGTGATGGGACTTTTTGTGATGTTTATGGTATGGCAGGTGAATTTTTACCTGTTTAACAACATCAGAAATACCTATTACGTAGCAATTGTCCCTGTGCTTGTTGCAGCAACGCTGTATTTTAAAGGGGTAAAAAACGGACCTGAGTATATACTGCTGCTGTTTTACTGGGTGTGGTTTTTTTGCACCAGAATTCTTAATGGTGATGCTGCGCTTGTAAATGATTTTGACATATTTTTCAATCTATCGCTGATGCTTCCGTTTTTCCTGCTTGGGATTGCGCTTGACAGAGACGGGAGAAAAAAGTTCATGAATTGGTTCAGCGCCATTGTGGGCGGTTACTACTTCATCCTGGTGATAATATGTATTGTCGCATTCATCATGAGAAAAGAGTTTGTAAACCCCATAACGGGCGGACTACTTGGCCTAAAATCTGTGGACAACTTCGACAGAATAAACATATTGGATATAAATGTGTGCGCCACCGCGTTCTGGTTTTTAATGCCGCTGATGCTAATGATATACGAATTTTTTGCATGCAGAACAAAGCTGTGGCGTATTCCAATAGTCCTGTCCGCCCTGGTAGATTTTTCGGTAATTGCCATTACATATACAAGAAGCGTGAAGATTTCTGTATCGTTCTGCATTGCGCTGCTCGCGGTACTGCTTGTATTTGAGTACATTAAGATAAAGAAGCGTGCTGTAAAGACTCTGGTTCTGGCGGTTGTTTTTATTGCCGCTATGCCACTGACTTATAAATGTTTTGATCTTGTGACCTACGGACTTGGACATCTCTCTGAGGCGGTTCTTGCATCAGAGGAGACAGAAAGCGCTGAGCAAACGCAGCCTTCACAGCCGAGTACGGCAGAAACGCCGACAGAAGAGGAGACTACGGAAGCATATGTAGACCCACGTGGCTGGAACGGAGACCTTAATTCTTTTTCTTCCGGCAGGATGGAAATATATGGCGCAGCAATCACCACAATCCAAAGAAACCCCTCAATTCTGCTTAAAGGTTGTCTGGTCAAGGACTCAATGACTGTGCTTTGTGAGGTTTTGACCAGACCCCAGCCCCACTTCCATAATTTTCTTATTCAGGTGCTTATATATACTGGAATTCCGGGCCTGCTCGCTATACTGTCGCTGTGTCTTCTCCTTATAGTAAAAACAATTAAACTCTTTTTCTCTTCTGCCGAGATGGCTGAGATTTCTGCAAAGATTTTGGCACTGCCGATTGCGGGTTCTCTGCTATATGGCATGTTTGAGGCCAATCTCTTCACGGCAACCGATGTCAGGCCGCTGTTTTTCTATATAATGTGCGGCATGTTTCTCGGGTTTTATTATGATGTATTTCCCCGCAATGGTTTAAAATAATACATTTGTCGTCAGCTATAATAATATATTGAAGAGACTCAGGCTGTCACGCTCTGTTAATCGGCGTCGGCCTGAGTTTTGTATATTCACTCGGATTGTTTGCAAATATTTTGAAAATTTCTCTTGACACAGAGCGCTTCACTTGGTATAGTAATTGAGCGCGTGTGCGTAGAGCACGGGCGTATTATGCGATGAAGCGGGAGATTGCTCATAGAAATGAGGTAACTTCCGTGGAGTATGTCCGGCACTGGGCCTATGTCCGGTGCGCAATCGGGCGGCTGAAGCTATCCGGTACACGCGTATATCGCGCGCACGGAGGATCGACCGGCTGGAAAGGCCGGTTTGTTTTTCGGACGTGGTCTGATACGCACGGTTGTGTGTACAGGAAATACTTCACCGTACGCATAGTAAATGGCGGAGCCAATGCCGCCGAAGAAAAACGTACGAATAAAGGAGAAAAGCACATGGCAAGCACTAACAAGAACATGATCCGCATCCGCCTCAAGGCTTACGACCACCAGCTCATCGACAAGGCCTCCGAGACCATCGTCGAGGCTGCAAAGCGTACAGATGCAAAGGTCTCCGGCCCCATCCCCCTGCCCACCAAGACCGAGATCGTCACCATCCTCCCCCCCGTCCACAAATATAAGCACAGCCGTCAGCAGCTTCAGCGCCGCACCGACAAG
>CAYFSB010000241.1:0-2984 GCA_964345655.1 uncultured Oscillospiraceae bacterium | reverse complement strand
GTACCGCGCCTATGACATAGTCATAGCCGGATGCGGGGGTGTCGGCATAGTAGTCCTGCTCCACGCCCAGATATATTTTTATTTTGTCCGCATAGCGTTTCTTCAGCTCAGACACTGTGCTTATATATTCTCTTGTGCCCTCAAGGCTCATACAGCAGTCATCAAAGCTCACATGGGCATGGCCGGAAAAGCCCAGAGCCGGGCAGCCCAGGCGTATGGCCTCCAGTACCATATCCTCCGGAGTATCTTTTCCGTCACAGTACAGGCTGTGTGTGTGAAAATTTGAGAATTTCATGTGGTCATCTTTTCCTGTTTTATTTTATGGTCTATCACATGGCGGGAAGCCAGCTCCCTCTGTATCTCATCGGGGCTTATGCCCATCTGGGTCATAAGTACCATCAGATGGTAGGCGAGATCCGCTATCTCATACACTGTCTCCCGCCTGTCGTCGGCTTTGGCGGCAATGATAACCTCAGTAGACTCCTCCCCCACCTTTTTAAGTATCTTGTCAATACCCTTTGAAAACAGGTAGCTGGTGTATGAGCCCTCCGGCATGTCCCGCTTTCTCTCCTCCAGCAGGGCGTAAAGCCCCCGGAAGCTGAACTCCGACAGCCGGCTGCTCTCCCATACTGAGTTTGAAAAACAGGAGTCCGTGCCAAGATGACAGGCGGGGCCGTCTTTTTCCACCAGAATCAGCAGCGCGTCCCTGTCGCAGTCGGCCGTGATGGAGACAATGTGCTGATAGTTCCCGCTGGTCTCGCCCTTGAGCCACAGCTCCTGCCTTGAGCGGCTCCAAAAGCAACACAGCTCCTTTTCCATGGAAATACTCAGGCTCTCCCTGTGCCTAGAGGCCAGCGTCAGCACCTTTTTGCTCACCGCGTCCGCCACTATGGCCGGGATCAGCCCTCTCTCGTCAAATTTAAGCTGGTTTATATCCGTCATTCTTAAAGCCTCACATTGATATCATTGTCCCGGAGCGTCTTTTTCAGCTCCGGTATTTTTATCTCTCCGAAATGGAACACCGAGGCTGCAAGACCCGCGTCCGCCTCCGGCACCTTTTTAAACAGCTCCACAAAATCCCCCATGGAGCCCGCCCCGCCGGAGGCTATCACAGGCAGCTTAACAGCGTCACACACCGCCTGCAAAAGCTCAATATCAAAGCCCTTTTTCACCCCGTCGGTGTCTATGGAGTTCACGACTATCTCCCCCGCGCCAAGCCCTGCGCATTTTTTTATCCAGGCAATGGCCTCCAGGCCCGTGTCCTCTCTGCCTCCCTTTGAAAACACGCGAAACTCACCGGCCACCCGCTTTATATCAGCCGACAGCACCACGCACTGGTCGCCGTATTTTTTTGCCGCTGCCGCGATCATGCCGTATTTTCTCGCAGCGGCAAGGATAAGCTGCGGGTTTTTTATAGCGCCGGAATTCACGCTGACCTTGTCCGCGCCGCATTTTAATACCCTGTCAAAATCCTCCGGACTGTTAATGCCCCCGCCCACTGTCAGCGGAATAAATATGCGCTCCGCCACCCGGCGCAGAATGTCCGTAAACAGGGTGCGCCCCTCACAGGAGGCAGTGATGTCGTAAAACACCAGCTCATCCGCGCCGCTGCGGGAGTAGTATTCAGCCAGCTCAACAGGTGACGACACGTCGTTCAGCCCCTGAAAATTCACACCTTTTACCACCCGGCCGTCCTTCACGTCCAGGCAGGGAATTATCCGCTTGGTTATCATTTTGCCACCTCTATCGCCTGAGCAAGGTCGATTGCCCCGGTATAGTACGCCTTGCCGATTATAGCCCCGTATAGCCCCATGGCTCTGAGCTTCTCTATATCGGCTGTGCCTGACACTCCTCCGGAGGCGATCATATCCACAGTGTAAGCCTTTGCGAGGCTGCTGTACAGCTCTATATTTGTTCCGGCCATTGCCCCGTCGCGGGAGATGTCGGTACAGATGATCGTTTTTACGCCTGCTTTAAGCATTTCCTCCATAAAGGCGCCCAGCGTATACCGCGACGTCTCCATCCAGCCTTTGACCGCCACATATCCGTCCCTCACATCCGCGCCAACGGCTATGCCCCCGCCATACCGGTCTATCGCGGCACTCAGCAGCCGCCGGTCATTTACCGCCGCGGTACCTATGATCACTCTCTTTACTCCGGCGGCAAAATAGCGGTCAATGGCGGCCATATCTCTCACGCCGCCGCCCGCCTCCACAAAAAGGCCTGTTTCCTCAGCGATTTTCTCCACTACCGACAGGTTTGGCGTAGCTCCGTCCCTTGCGCCCTCAAGATCTACAATATGTATATATTCAGCACCCTGCCTCCTGAAATCGGCGGCCACGGAGAGCGGGTCATCACTGTAGACGGTCATATTGTCATAGTCGCCCTTATAAAGGCGCACGGCCTTTTTCCCATACGGGTCTATAGCAGGTAAAATTATCATCTCATCGCTCCGTTTCGCAAAAGGCTCTCAAGATATTCAGCCCCACAGTCCCGCTCTTTTCCGGGTGAAACTGGCAGCCCATGACATTATCCTTTGCCGCTGCCGCAGGTATGTCCCTGCCGTATTGGGCTGTGGCAATAAGACTGTCGCCGCAGTTTTCGGCATAATAGGAGTGTACAAAATACACGCAGTCGCCGGGGTTAATATATTTAAAGAGCCGGTGCGGCCGGGTAAAATCCAAAGCGTTCCAGCCAATATGCGGTATTTTCAGCTCGGCCGGGATATTTCCGGCCATTGGAACCACATCTCCTTCAAGGAAGCCAAAGCCCTGATGCTCCCCATACTCACAACTGCGCCTGAATAAAAGCTCCATGCCAAGGCATATGCCAAGTATCTCTTTTCCGGCGGCAGCCTCAGAGATAATAAGCCTGTCCAGGCCGGCGCTTCTGAGCTTATCCGCCGCGTCCTGAAACGCACCCACGCCGGGCAGTATTATCTTATCGGCGGCTCTGATCAGTCTTTCATCCACCGTGACAATAGT
>CAYFSB010000240.1:0-3011 GCA_964345655.1 uncultured Oscillospiraceae bacterium | reverse complement strand
CCAGCTTGTGCTGGTGTTTGACGGCTTCCGGACTCCCGGCAATCCCGGTTCCAAGAGCGATTACCACAATATCCACGTGGCCTTTACAAAGGATGGGGAGACAGGGGACGCGTATATAGAGCGTATTGCCAGTGAAATAGGGCAAAACTATTCTGTGCGCGTGGTGACAAGCGATAATCTCATAAGACTTTCTGCCCTGCGTTCCGGTGTGCTGCGCAGCTCCTCAAAGGAATTTCAGGCGGAGGTGGAATGGGTGCTGGGTCAGATAGACAGAGTTTTGCAGAGCACAAATATAAATGCCCACAGGATGAAATTAAAAGATGGAAAACAATGAGCTTTTAAGGCGCGCCGAGGATCTGCGCGCACGCTGTGAAAAGAGCGGAGACCTGACCATGACGGGCTTTCTCAGCCCCGCGGAGCGGTATAAAATAGAGTGCTGGGCGAGACATGCGCCGGATTGCCGGGTGGTTTTCAGCGGCGGAGGGGCAGACTGCGAACGGACGGCGGCCTTCTTCCTGCCGTATTATATGGAGGAGGGGGACTTTGACCCGACGCCGTATTTCCGCGCCCTGAAGCTGACTGCCCATTTCGGCAGCCCCGGCCACAGGGACTATATGGGCGCGGTGCTGGGCATGGGCGTAGGCCGTGACTGGGTAGGGGATATAACGGTGGCTGAAAACACAGCCTGGATATTCTGCCTGCCCAGCGTGGAAAAGCATCTGCTGGGCATTGACAAGGTGGGTAAATTTTCTGTCAGCGCCCAGAGCGTGGAGCCGTCCATGGTGCCGCAGGAGAAGCATCAGACTGAGTCTGTGAGCTTTTCGGTGATGAGCATGAGGCTTGACGCGGTGGCGGCGGGCATGTTCAGGCTCTCCCGTACGGAGAGCGCAAGGCAGATAAACGCCGGGAATCTGAGTCTGAACTATGAGGAGTGCCTCAAGATCGACAGCCAGGTCCGTGAGGGGGACATTATCTCCCTTCGTGGCACAGGCAAGGGCAAGATAACAGGTACCGGCGGCACCTCCCGCAAGGGGAGACTGTTCGTGTACGCGGATATATATAAATGACAGGAGAAAAAATATGAGAGCATATGAGAGTTTTATAGAATACGCCAGGATCCACACCGCCAGCGCCATAGGCCCGGAGACGATACCCACCACGGAGCGCCAGTTCGATCTGAGCAGGCTGCTGGCCAGGCAGATGCGGGAGCTGGGCATGGAAAACGTATACGAGGATGAGCACGCCTACGTGTACGGCAGCATCCCGGCCAGCGCCGGATATGAGGGGAAGCCCCGCCTGGGACTCATTGCCCATATTGACACCGTGCCGGATTTCAGCGGAGAGAACGTAAAGCCCCGGCTGATAGAGAACTACGACGGTGGCGATGTGACCCTGGGCGAGAGCGGGCGCGTGCTGTCGCCTGAGAAATTCCCGGACCTTAAGGAGGCGCTGGGGAAGACCCTTATCTGCACCGACGGCAGCACCGTGCTGGGCGCGGACGACAAGGCGGGAGTGGCGGAGATTATGACCGCATGCCGCCGGATAACAGAGGAGAAGCTGCCCCACGGGGGCATTGCCGTGTGCTTTACCCCGGATGAGGAGGTAGGCGGCGGCGCGCAGCTGCTGGATATAGAGCGGCTGGGCGCGGATTTTGCCTATACTCTGGACGGGGGAGATTTGAGAGAGATAAACTTTGAGACCTTCAACGCGGCCTCGGCACAGTGGAGCATAAACGGCTTCAACGTCCATCCGGGCAGCGCCAAAGACACCATGATAAACGCCTGCCTTGTGGCCATGGAGATAAACTCCATGCTCCCCTCCGGGGATGTGCCGGCCAAAACAGAGGATTATGAGGGCTTTTTCCATCTGGACGAGATGAGCGGCGGCGTTGAAAAGGCGGAGCTGAGCTATATCATAAGAGACCATGACGAGGCCCTGTTTGAGGGCCGGAAGAACACTATGCGCCATATAGAAAAGCTTATAAACGAGAAGTACGGCGCCGGTACGGCCTCACTCAGGCTGCACGACCAGTACAGGAACATGGCCCAGTGCATAGAAAAGCGCATGGAGATAGTTGAGATCGCGGAGAGAGCCGTCAGGCGGGCGGGACTGGAGAGTGAGCGGGTGCCTATCCGTGGCGGCACCGACGGGGCAAGCCTGTCCTTCAGGGGGCTGCTCTGCCCGAATATAGGCACGGGAGGCTATGCCTTCCACGGGCCGTATGAGCACATTACCGCCGAGGACATGGACAGAGCGGTGGAGATAATTCTGAACATCGTGGATGAGATAATCCGCTGATATAATTAAGGAGGGCTGCGCCATGGATGCAAAGCTCGGCGCCAGAAAATGGACCACGCTGATACTCATAGGCCTGTTTGGCCAGTTCGCATGGACCATAGAGAACATGTACTTCAACGTTTTCCTTTATAACACCATATCCACAGACCCCGGTTATATTGCGGCAATGGTGGGCTGGTCGGCTGCCGCTGCCACTGTGACAACGCTTATTATGGGCGCGCTGTCCGACAGAGTCGGCAGGCGAAAGGTGTTCATCTCCGGGGGCTACATTCTCTGGGGCCTGTCCACGGCCGCGTTTGGCTACATCACGCCGGACAACGCGGCGCTGCTGTTCCCCGGCGCAAACGCCGTGGCGGCGGCCGCCATGATGGTCGTGGTGCTGGACTGCGTCATGACATTTTTCGGCAGCACGGCAAACGACGGGGCCTTTAACGCCTATGTGACCGACGTTACAAATCCGTCTAACCGCGGCAGAGCGGAGAGCGTTCTGGCCATATTGCCGCTTATCTCCATGCTGATAATCTTCGGCTTCTTTGACGGGCTGACCCAGCAGGGCAGATGGCGGGAGTTCTTTGATATATTCGGCGTATCGGTGACGGCGGTAGGTGTGGTGTCCCTGTTTCTGGTGAAGGATGAGCCCACGCTGAAGCCCCGGCAGGACAGCTATTTTAAAAACCTGCTCTATGGGCTGCGCCCCGGCGTGATAAGGGAAA
>CAYFSB010000239.1:2613-3024 GCA_964345655.1 uncultured Oscillospiraceae bacterium | reverse complement strand
TAACAAACCGATTTCATCATAATAATGCAGGGTGCGCACCGTAACACCTGTCAGCTTTGATACTTCATTTATTTTCAATACAATGGATGTTTTGATCGCTTGATTCAAACGGTCGAATTTTTTCGCTCCGTAACTGTATCCGACAATCGGCTGGAATCCCTTCAAGAAGCCGAAAACGACCAGAGTGCCCATGGACAAAATTTTCGTTCAGGCCCCATAGCGGCCAGCGCGGAACTGCCATAGTCTTTTGCTGCGCTGTTTATCATGGAAATTGAGAGGCTGGTCAGCAGCTGGAAGATCAAAGTTGGAATTCCGATTTTCAAAATCTCAGGCATAACATCTTTCGTGCAGCTGTATTCCTTGATGCGGAAGCTAAAAATGCTTTTTTTCTTGAAAATGTAAATCAGATAG
>CAYFSB010000239.1:2137-2603 GCA_964345655.1 uncultured Oscillospiraceae bacterium | reverse complement strand
CGCAGCGGTAGCGATTGCAGCACCGGTAATCCCCATATTCAATGTATAAATGAAAATTGGGTCCAAGATCACATTTAACAATGCACCAGCCAGCAATGCGCACATCGCTGTTTTTGCAGCACCCTCACTGGACACGATGTTGTTCATGGTCACGTTGAACACATTGAAGATTGAGAAAATGATATAAATGCTTGTGTAAGAAACGGCATAGGGCATCATTTCTTCCAGCGCACCCAACCTGCGAAGAATCGGCTTCAGGAAGACCACAGAGCAAAGAATTACGACTGCTCCCATGATGACGCTGCTATAAAGCGCGGTACTGGCAACCTTGTTCGCGGTCTTTTTGTCTCCGCGCCCCAGCAGTCTTGACAGATATGCTGCAGCACCGTTCCCAAACAGCAAGCCAAGACCGACGACGATTTGTCCCAGCGGATAGGCCACGGTAATGGCCCCCATCTGATTTGTC
>CAYFSB010000239.1:0-2127 GCA_964345655.1 uncultured Oscillospiraceae bacterium | reverse complement strand
AAAATAGGCGTCAACCAGATTGTATAAGGCGTTGATCAGCATGCCTATCATTGTGGGAAGTCCCAAAGCCAAGAGCGCTTTGTGAATGGGGGCGCTCCCCAGCAGTTCCATTTTCGTGTTTTTCTTAATCATTTTGTTCTCCTCTCATACTTTGCAAGGTAAATTAGATTACTATAAAATATAGCACTTGACAGCGGCGATTATAGTACTATAATTTATAGTAGTTGTCAAGTGTGAAAGGAGAAAACTATGGCCACCATAGATTTGATCGTGTTGGGAATGCTTAAAGGTCAGGATTTAAGCGCGTATGATATTCAAAAGTTGGTAGAATACCGTAACATTTCAAAATGGGTGAAGGTAAGCACGCCTTCTATCTATAAGAAAGTGCTTCAGCTTGAAGAAAAGGGGCTGATTGAAGGGACTGCGGTCAAGGAAGGAAAGATGCCGGAGAAGGCGGTCTATTCTCACACTGAGGCGGGAAAAAAAGAATTTGAGGCACTTATGCTGGAAATTGCCGAAAAGCCGATTTGTCTTTTCCTGGATTTCAATGCGGTCATCGTCAATCTGGATAAACTGACGCTGGAATTGAGAACTCGCTGTCTTGACCGCATCGAACATGGCGTGAAGGAACTAAAATCTTATCTGGAAGACAACATCAATCGGAAAGAGGACGCTCCTGACATCCCGGAAACAGGCTTGGCTGTTTTGCAGCAGCAGTATATTTTAGTGCAGGCCATTGAAACCTGGCTTAGCTCTTTGAAGGAAAAATGAGATGACGAAGAAAAGGACAGAACTGTTCGGTGTGCTCAGCCGAATTCTTGTGTATGTGATTGTAATGAGCTTATTTGAGAGTATCGAGACAATAGAGAAAAGATCACGGTGATAGCAAATATGTGAGGAGAGAAAATGGTAAAAGAAATTGACCCCAAGCAGACAAAAAGAGCTGCGGCTTTTGATCTATGGATGCGCGCCCCGAATCCCATGGTAACTTTATTTAAGACGCTGGATGTAACACCGCTGTTACGCTTTTGCCGCAAGCGCAACTTGAAATTCAATATGCTGCTCTGCTGGTGTATAGGGAAAGCAGCCACCGAGGTAAAGGAGTTTTATTTGCTCCCGGTTGGAGAAAAATTGATGCTGTATGACCAAATCGCCGTCAACACCATCGTCATGAACAAGGCTGGCGAAGTAAGCTCCTGCGATATTCCGTTCAACAACGACCTGACGCAGTTTAATCTAGACTACCTGACTCTGACAAAGCAGGTGGCCGAGAGCTGTGAAAACCATGACCTTACGGACAGCATGGTCATTGGAACCTCCGCCATTACCAACGTTGAAATTAACGGAGCCGTCGGGATGTACAGCGGCATCTTCAATATCCCTTTTATGATCTGGGGCAAATATCGGCGGCGCGGATTCAAAACCGTCCTGCCTGTGTCCTTTCAGTTTCATCACGCACAAATGGACGGTGCGCACGCGGGAAAATTTCTGGAGCGACTGCAGGCGGAGATCCTGGCGGAGAAGGAGCTGTAATGGTGGATTATTATGAGATGCTGTTCAAGCGAAAATCCTTTCATCTGTTCCGTGAGACTGATGTTATTTCCGAGAAAGGGCTTCGTGAGCTTGAGCGCTTTGTCGGGGCGGTCAAGCCTCTGGACGCGGGCATTCGCACTGAGATCAGCATTGTTCCGGAAAGCGAAACGACCTGTACCCGGGGCGCGCAGTACTGCATTATGTTTTACAGTGAGCCGCAGGAAAACTATCTGCGCAATATCGGGTACATAGGAGAGCAAATTGACCTGTATCTTGCCTCTCAAAATATCGGGGCCTTGTGGTTTGGCATCGGGCGGCCAAAGCAGGCGGCCCCGGAGGGCATGGAGTTTATCATTATGATGGCGATTGCCAGAATGCCCGCCGAAAAGTTTCGCAAGGATATGTTCAAAGCGAAACGGAAACCAGTGTTAGAAATCTGGGAGGGCGAGCTTCTCCCGGTTGCCGATATTGTCCGCTTTGCACCCAGCGCCTGCAATACGCAGCCCTGGATCGTTTCCCGCAGGGGCAATGCTCTTTTGATCGATCAATACAAAAAGCCCGGCAAAAGAGGCATTATGCCGGCCGATAAAGTGC
>CAYFSB010000238.1:0-3048 GCA_964345655.1 uncultured Oscillospiraceae bacterium | reverse complement strand
GCGTCTGCGGACGGGTTATTGTACGCGAAGGGGGCTCCAAGACCGCCCCCTTCACAGTACCCCCGCCGGGGGAGACGCTTTGTTCTAGTTTTGCAACGCGCTCTTTTTGCAAAACGACGTTGAGCGGCACATGGGATAAAAATAATAATAAATTGTTAACTTTTTTTCGCGGGCAACAGTTTTCAACAATGTGTTGCAATTTGTACACTCTGTAGTACGATTGCCGATTGCTTAATTATAAAGTGCGGATTATAATACCATATATACAGGCACGACTAATAAAAAAGCAGGGAAAATTTATGGATAAATACGCAGAATTTGTGATTCGCCGGAAAAAAGGCATAGTGATCACTTTCCTTGTTCTGGCGGCTATAAGTGCGCTCTTGATCGCCGGAGTACGGGTGAACTATAACATCGCCTCATATCTTCCCGATGCCGCCCAGTCCACTCAGGCGCTAAAAATTATGGGCGAGGAATTTGAGCAGACCACGCCCAATGCCAGCGTGATGGTGAGAGACGTCACCATTACCGAGGCGCTGGAATATAAAGAGAAGCTAAAGCAGCAGGAGGGCGTGGATGAGGTGCTGTGGCTGGACGACACCGCAGATCTCAAGACTCCGCTTGAATCTCTGGATACCGAGACGGTGGAGAGCTTTTACAAAAACGGCAGCGCTCTCTTTTCCGTGACAGTGACCGAGGACAAGGAACCGGAGGCAATAAGCGCAATAAGGGAGCTGATTGGGGATAAGGGCGCCGTCACAGGAGATGCGGTAGATACGAGCTATCTGCGCACGGCCAGCGTCTCCGAGGCGGCAAACGCCATGATCATTGTTGTGGTGGCTATCCTGGCGCTGTTGGTGCTGTTCACCAGCTCCTGGGGAGAGCCGCTGCTGTTTATCGCGGTGATAGGCGTGTCCATCCTCATAAACATGGGGACGAATGCCTTCTTAAAGCAGGTCTCTTATATGACATATACTGTCAGCCCAATATTGCAGCTGGCGGTGTCATTGGACTATGCGGTGTTTCTGCTTCACAGTTTCACGGCCTATAAGAAAGAGGGCAGCAGCCCGGACGACGCTATGCGTCTCGCCATTAAAAAATCCGTAAAGGCTGTGGCGGCCAGTGCGCTGACTACCCTATGCGGCTTTATTGCCCTGTCCTTTATGGAGTTTGGCATAGGGGCGGACCTGGGGCTGAACCTGACAAAGGGCATTGCCCTCAGCTTTATTTCAAGTATGGTGTTCCTGCCGGCTCTGACGCTGCTGTGCCATAAATGGCTGGCGAAGGCCGAGCACCGGCCGTTCCTGCCCAGCTTCAAAAATGTCAACAGGGGTCTGTCAAGGCTTGCAATACCAGCGCTTATCCTGACGCTTGTTATAGCGGTACCCTGCTATATGGGCCAGAGCAAGGTGAGCTTTATTTACGGCAACACGGACTCAGACCCGGAGAGCCGTTCGGCCCAGGATGCGGCGGCGATAAAGGAGGAGTTTGGCCAGTCCACCACCATGGTGCTGCTGGTGCCCAAAGGGGATGTGGCCAAAGAATACGCCCTGGGGCAGGAGCTTCAGGAACAAAAGCACGTGACAGGCGTGGTGTCATATGCCGCCCAGGTGGGCGCGGCTATACCGGCGGAATTTCTGGACGAGAGCATAACAAGCCAGTTCTATTCCGACAATTATGCCAGAATAATCATATATCTGGACACGGAGAACGAGGGGGATGAGGCCTTTGCCGCCGTGGAGGAGATACAGGCCAGCGTCTCAAAGTATTATGACCGGTTTTATACCGCCGGGCAGAGCGCAAACCTCTATGATATGAAGGCAATAGTGAAAACAGATAACCTGCGGGTCAATCTGATAGTAATTATTTCGATCTTTGTGGTGCTGCTGGTGACCTTCCGCTCACTGCTGCTGCCCTTTATATTGCTGCTGACTATTGAGACGGGCATCTGGATAAACCTGTCGATACCGTATTTTATGGGCAACTCCCTGAACTTTATAGGCTATCTGGTGATAAGCACCGTCCAGCTTGGGGCCACAGTGGACTATGCAATTCTGCTCTCCTCGTACTATCTGGACGACAGAAAGCAGCTTGGCAAGTGGGCGGCCATGGACAAGGCCATGGGCGAGGCGTTCCAGTCCACGCTGCTGTCCGGCTGCACTCTGGCGCTGGCGGGCTTTGCCCTGTTCCTTACATCCAGCGCGCCTATTATATCCGGTCTTGGCATCCTGCTGGCGAGAGGGTCGCTTCTGTCGCTGGTAATGGTGTATTGCCTGCTGCCCGGTCTGCTGCGTGTGCTGGACAGAGCTGTGGGAGCCACCACATACAAGGCTGAATTTTGGAAAGAGACGGCATTGCCGCAAACTGACACTGAAAGGAAGAACTGACAAATGAAACGCGTAATTAAAAAAACCATTGCGTCGGCCATGGCGGTCCTTCTGCTTTGCACCGCCCTGACCATGACCGCATCAGGTGAAAATACCGCCAGGCTCTCCGGCGGAAAAGAAGAGATAGTATACGCAAATTTAGACGCTGCCGGCGGCATATCTGGCGTATACGTGGTAAACCATTTCGCCATTGACACCGCCGGAACCGTCAGCGATTACGGCGACTATTCAAAGCTTTTGAATCTTACGGACACGCGGGAGATCCGGCAGGACGGCCAACACATAACTTTTGAGGGCGAAGCGGGGAATTTCTACTATCAGGGTACTATGTCAAAGCCATATTTGCCCTGGAATTTTGAGATAAGCTATACTCTGGACGGCAAGGCTGTGGAGGCCTCCGCACTGGGCGGCGCCAGCGGCAAGCTGGGCATCAGTCTTGTGAGCCGGCGGAACACCAAAGCTGATCCGACCTTCTGTGACAACTATATGCTCCAGATATCCATAACGCTGGACCCTGAAAAATGCACGGATATTACAGCACCCAATGGCACGGCGGCCTCATCAGGCAAAAACAAGGTGATAAGCTACACCGTGATGCCCGGCAAGGACGCGGATATCAGTCTAAGCGCCCAGGTGACGGACTTCACAATGTCGGGTATCT
>CAYFSB010000237.1:0-3073 GCA_964345655.1 uncultured Oscillospiraceae bacterium | reverse complement strand
CAAAGGGCGCCCCCGGCTCCGGCTGACCCTCCACACTGTTTACCGCCACAAGGCTGGCGATGTCTCTGAAAATGTCCTCCCGGTTGTCGGATACGTATTTATCTATATCACGGCGAAGTTCAGCGTTCATATTGCCGCTCCTTTCAATAATATATATGCGATGAATATACCATCATCCGGCCATTTTTTCAAGTGCGTCGAAATTTTGTCATTCTCGGTCTTTTGTCCCATACAGTGGGCGGAGATGTGTATAAATTGTCAACGTGCTCTCTGCTTTCTCTTGCATTATACACAATGCCGGTGTATTATTCCATGGTAAGGCTTTAGCATATCCAACAAATACTATTTCAGGAGGTATAAATGAAAAAAGGGATTAAAGCGCTGAGCGTTGTTCTTATTCTTGCTTCCCTTATCGGTCTTGCGGCCGGAGGGATAACACTTAAGGATGTTCTGGACAGCAAGGCGTATTGGGAGGCCAAGGGCAAAGAGTCCGACGCCAATCTCGCCTCACTGGAGGACGGACTGAACACGCTCAGAGAAAACGAGGCAGCCTATCTGGAGGGCTGCGAGACTTACGAGAAGGGTCTCGAGGACTACAAGGCCGGTGAGAAGACCTTGGCTGACGGGCAGAAGGAATATGATTCCGGAGTCCAGACGCTGAAGGAGAAACAGGCCGAGTATGACGCGGGAGTGCAGAGTCTGGCGGCAGCCAAGCAGACCCTCAGCTCCGGCCAGAGTGAATACGACGCGGGGCAGGCAAGCCTTAGCCAGGCAGCGGCACTCATACAGGGTCTTGGGGATATCTCCACCGGCTATACCTCATGGCATTCCGGCTATCAGGGGCTTTTAAGCTTCAAGACTTCCGCGGCCGACTCCGGAACTACGCTTCCCGCGCCTGCGGCTGATTCTGCGGTGATCGACGCCTATGACAAAGCCATTGACGCCACAAAAACAAGCCTTGAGAAAGGCATCGGCTCTTACGAACAGCTTGATACTTTGAACGCTCAGAAGGCAGAGCTTGAAGCCGGTATAGCCGCCACCGAAGCCTCCGGCGGTGATGCCACTGCTCTCAAAACCCAGCTTAGTAAGGTCGACGCGGGCATTAGCAAGATAAATGCCGCTCTCGACAAAAAGCCCAGCAAAGAACAGATGAAAGCAAGTCTTACAAATGTAAACGCTCTTGTTGGTGTGCCCCAGGCTCTCGCTGACGGGCAGAAGAGCCTGTCCGCCGGGACAGCCTCAGCCGTGAACGGTATTATGGGCAACGCCGACATGTCCACGAAGCTTTTAGCTGCCAGCGGCATGAACGCCGAGCAGCTCAACGCTACAGTGGTCGCACTGCCCACCATGAAGTATGCCGACTTTGACAGCACCATGGGTACGCTGACCACTCTGGCCTCCTCCCTTGTGAGCGGGACAGACGGCCTCCAGGCTCACTACGCCGCAGGCAAGGTGAAGCTGGACGCAGCAAAGCTTAAGCTTGACCAGGGCTATGCGGACTACGCCGCAGGCCAGGCAAAGCTTGATGAGGGCGCCGTGCAGCTCAGCGAGGGCAAGGCAAAGCTTGAAGCCGCCAGTAAAGAACTGGCCGAAGGCAAGACAAAGCTTGAAGCCGCCCAAAAGCAGCTCAGTGAGGGCAAGGCAAAGCTTGATGAGTTTGAAGACGGCCGTGACCAGGTCATCGCCGGTCTGGAGACTCTCAAAGCCACCGAGACCTATGCCGGTCTTACAAGTATTGCCGACAGGCTGGGCGCCGACTTCTCCTATATGAAAAACGACACTGACCTTGACATAGACAAGGGCCTTGAAGCGGTCGCTGTTGGCCGCGAATTTTCCGCAGATAACGGCGCTGCCGTCACAAAAGAGCTGACCACAAGGGGCATTGCCTCCGCAGTGCTGCTGGTCGGTTCACTGCTGGCTCTGATAGCAGGCATAATGGGACTCACCGCTCTGGTGAAGCTCTCCGGCGTGCTGGCGATCATCGCGGCCGTGGCTGCGTTGGGTGCGCTGGTGGCCGTGTTAATGGCAGGCTCGGAGCTGTCCGAGACCGCCGGCGCCGCCTTCACGTTTGCTCCGCTTATCGGATGCTCAATAGTGGCAGTCACTTCCGTGGCGCAGTCAGTAAAAGCACTGTCCGCGCCCAAAGTCACCGCCGCGAAGTAATTCCGAAACAGAATATTATCGGACCCCGGAGACCGGATGACGGTGTCCGGGGTCTTCGCATATAATGCTTAAAGTTTTACCGGTCCCAGGCTTGTGCGGTGTTCTGTATAAATTGTTTTTTATATGATGTCCTACAAAAGCAGAGCGTCGGCGGGATCCAGGCACTCTATGCAGACCTGATGGAGACCGGGGAAAAAGGCCGGGTTTACGCCGCCACAGACGACATGATATATTCCTGCTTTGATCTGGGCGCCAGCGGCGCCATATCCGCCATTCTCTCAGTATTTCCAAAGGAGTCTGTTGAGATGTGGAACTGCGCCAAAAACGGAGAGCACGAGAGAGGGCTTGCCATACAGCGCTCACTGTACAGCAAATGGCAGTGCCTGGGCGGAAACCAGTTCCCCATACGCATGAAATACGCGCTGGAGTGTCTCGGCCGCGACTGCGGCTTTTGCAGAAGTCCCATTACTTATTTGCCCGAGGAAGAAAAGGCCGCCATACGCAAGGCATTCTTGAACTGAAAGAAATAAAGGAGAACATGAAATGAATAAATTTGTAAAAAAATACGGCAGGATACTTATCCCTCTTATCACCCCCTTTGATGACAAGCAGGATGTGGACTATATGAGCTTCTTTGAAGTCGGCAAATATGTTCTTGATATGGCGCATCAGTATGAAGCGAGCATTATTATTATCAACGAGGAATTCTGGAACAGTCTGAGCGCTGAAGACCAGGCAATTCTCCAGTCCGCCATGGATGATGGCGCTGCATTCCCGCAGATACGCTTGCGGCCGAAAAGGTAAGCAATCTTTTCATGGGCGGGCGTTGTATAAGCTCTACTTTTGAAGCCAACGGTTCCTGCCGCATTTCTCTCACCTGCATGGCCACCGGTCAGGCAGCCGGTGTAAT
>CAYFSB010000236.1:2858-3087 GCA_964345655.1 uncultured Oscillospiraceae bacterium | reverse complement strand
TGCAGAATCCGCACTGTGCGCAGCCGTGAGCCATCCATGCCACCTGCAGAGGATGCATGTCGGATATGGTTCCCACGCCCTCAATAGTGGTAATTTCCGCGTTGTCTCTGATCTTGTTCATCTTTAAGATACATGCTTTTGCGATCTTGCCGTCAACAATAACGTTGCACGCGCCGCAGTGACCCTCTCCACAGCCAATCTTGCAGCCTGTGAGCAGCAGATGCTCACG
>CAYFSB010000236.1:0-2759 GCA_964345655.1 uncultured Oscillospiraceae bacterium | reverse complement strand
CAGCGTGCGAGTAACGCCGTTGATGATAAGTGTCTTTTTGATCATACCGTTACCTCCTGTATTGAAAATTGTATGTTCCAGTATTTGCTTGCTTACTTGTGATCGTCGCAGCCGTCATGGTCTGCGCCGCGGCCTGTCAGATCTTTCAGCCGCTCAATGCCCCGGCCGGAATAAAACACCAGCTCCGACATGCTTCCGTCAAGGTTTTCTCCCCTGAGGCGCAGCAGATTAGCGTTCTCATAATAATCAATGGGAAGCTCCCTGCGGAACACCTGGCCGGTCTTGTCATCCTTGATTTCAACAACGATCTCTGAGGCTGAGATCTCAAAAAACTTCTCTTCCATTGGGACTCCTTCACTATAATATTTTTTTCGCATACTCATATCACTCTAATTATTATACTACTCTTTGTCTCACGTCCGGGTCAACTTGCAAGCGATTGTAATTCGCAGAAATTGCTTTGCTTTTTTTGGCTATTTTATACATTTTAAGCCTCTATATATGAGTCATAATAACAACGCTTGTGGAAAAAAACGGTTATTTTCTATATAATTTGTTTTTTCACATAATATTCACGCCCGGCGCGCAGATCACGAGGCTTCCATTTACATCGCACAGAGGCACGGCACAGAGCTTTTGCCCGGTCTGCCGCTCATATTTTTTTACTGCGGCTTTGACTCCTCTCAGTTGTGGGGAGTTATAATCGTGCAGGAAGATATATCCCCCTGGCTGCATTCTCGGCACGAAGTACCGCAGCCCCTCATATATGGAGTCCTCAAAGTCCACGTCTATTGAGACCAGCGCAAAGCGCTCCTCCAGTCCCCTCAGTGACGCTGGGAAAAAGCCCGGCATAATGACCACATTTTCCTGTTTCGGCATGATGGAGAGCACCCTGTCCGCAGCTGTATTTTTATGGGCCTGCAGGAAAGCATCGCCGCAGTTGTTCTTCTCCATCTCTCCCTTGGCCTCGACCCCGTCAAAGCCCTCAAAGCTGTCAAAGAGATAGAGCTTGCGCTCTGGAAGCAGCGTATTTATACAGCGGGCAAAGCCTCCCCTGTATACTCCAAGCTCCGCCGCCGCGCCTTCCACATCTCCAAGCTCCCGGCAGGCTGCCTCAAGGGTTTTTACACGCACATAGTCGTTTTCAAGCTCCCCGCCGGAGAGAGCGCTGTCCGTGGACCACAGCGGCTCACGCACAATGCGGCAGCCTCCTTTCACTCCGGCCACAAGTCCGGCGCCCAGCGCCTTTTCCGCCGTCTCATAGCAGCAGTTCATATCGCCGAGGTAGTGGTTATTTTTGATAAACAACAGCTTATCTTGGTCAATTGACAGCTGCCTGCACTTTTCGGCTATGTCCCATGACTGACGGGATGTGACTATCACAAGGTCATACTCCTCCTGCGCAAGCCGCTCAGGGCTGATTACAGCCCTGCCCAGAAAGCTGTCCCCTGACGGGAAGCTGTCCACAAAGGCGGCAATACCCTCCCTGTCAAGTCCTCCGTCCACAAGCTCCGCCGCGCCGCAGCCGGTGCCCCATACATATATCTTCATATATCCGCCTCCGTATTTTCTCTTTACAGCCATTATACAGGCCGCAGAAGCCCCCGTACAGATTTATTTGAGTTTTTTTGATTTACAAAATGACCATTTCCGTGTATAATTTTAGTAACATTTATATGCAATTCGCTTTATTTTAAAAATCGTTGGGAGGCAGGAACATGCAGACAGGTGCGGTAATTGTGGCGGCGGGTATGTCGTCGAGGATGGGTGATTTCAAGCCTATGCTGAATATCGGCTCCATCTCCATCGCCCAGAGGATAGTTGCCACTCTCCATCAGGCCGGTGTGAGCCGGATAGTAATGGTCACCGGCTATAACGCCGTCACGCTGGAGCGGCATCTGGCCAACAACGGGCTGATATTTTTGCGCAATGAGCACTATGAGACCACCCAGATGTTTGACTCGGCCAAGATCGGCCTTGAGTATTTAAAGGACAAATGCGACAGCATTCTGTTTACTCCAGTAGACATTCCCCTTTTTACCGCCGCCACCGTCACCCAGCTGATGGAATCGGGGGCAGAACTGGCCTGCCCGGTCTGCGCCGGGGAGACAGGGCATCCTATAATGATAGCCTCCCGCCTTGTGGATGCCATAGTATCCGACAGCGGCACAGGCGGGCTTAAGGGCGCGATCTCCCGCTGCGGGGCTGACATGACCGAGATTGAGGTCAACGACCTGGGCATTCTCCACGACGCGGACACCCCGGAGGATTATAAGGCCCTGCTGCAATTTCACAATGAGCAGCTTGTACGCCCTGTAGTCAGTGTGGCGCTGGCGCGGGAGATGCCGTTTTTTGACAGTAAGATAAGTATGCTGCTCTCGCTGGTGGAGGAGACCTCCTCCGTGCGCACAGCCTGCCAGCGGATGCAGATTTCCTACTCCACCGGATGGAATATTATCCGCACGCTTGAGTCTCAGCTCAGTCACCCGCTTATTGAGCGCAGTCAGGGCGGCGCAGGCGGCGGGCAGAGTCGGCTTACCGTGGAGGGCAAAAATCTCCTGAAGCTGTTCGGTGAGTATGAAAATGAGGTACGCGACTGCGCAAATGAACTCTACGGCAAATATTTTGAGGGAGTATTCTGATGCGCCGGTTATATCTTGTACGGCATGGTCTGCCGGATTTTCCATGCGGGGAGCGTATGTGTCTTGGTATTACAGACATTCCCCTGTGCACTCTGGGCAGGCTGCAGGGCTGCCTTC
>CAYFSB010000235.1:0-3090 GCA_964345655.1 uncultured Oscillospiraceae bacterium | reverse complement strand
ACATTCTGGCGGGCAAGCTCAAGATAGAGCAGCTGCGCAGCGAAGAGCTGCCAAAATATGTGGCCAAGGCGAAGGAATCCAACCTGCCGGAGGATGCCCAGGCCGCCAACGACTTTGCCAATATGATAGGCCGTTTTGAGAAAAAAATACATGATCTGGAGCTGACGCGCACAATATCCATACAGATGTCCCCCCAGATACGCATGGTACAGAACAATGACAGCCTTATGGCGGAGAAGATTCGTTCATCGATCGTGAACACCATTCCTCTGTGGAAGAGTCAAATGGTGCTGGCGCTGTCCATGTACCACTCGGAGCAGGCAATGAAGGCACAGCGGGAGGTGTCTGACGTGACAAATGAATTGCTGACCAAGAACGCTCAGGCGCTCCATCAGGGCAGCGTAGGCATAGCGAAGGAAGCGGAGCGCGGTATTGTGGATCTTGAGACGCTGAAGAAGACCAACATGGAACTCATTGCCACACTGGATGAGGTACGCCAGATCCAGGACGACGGCAGAGCACGCCGTGCACAGGCCGAGGACGAGCTGGGCCGCATTGAGGGGCAGCTGAAACAGAAGCTGCTTGAGATGAGAGGCTGAACTCTTCCTGCATAATCCCTTAAGGAGAGAAAAATGAAATTCTTTAAAAAACCGGTTGTGGCAGTGTTGATGTCGATAGTCATCGTCATAGCCTCCACATTTCTGTCAGTAAATATAAAACTTGGCAAAGAGTGCCAGCAGATCACAGACGGGTTTTATGACGGCGTATACTCCAACGGTTATACCCAAAAGAGCCTGTCAACACACCTGCGCAATCTGTGTGGCTATGCGGATGGCATTGTGACCATTGCAAACAACTATGACCTTGACACTACAGCCGTCAGGCAGGCCTCAGATGATCTTAAGCTGGGACTCAGTTACTCATATGGTCAGGCCTCATACCTGTATCAGTGCTATGAGCAGCTGTTGAGCAGCGCCAAAGAGCTGGAGGACAGTCTTGGCAGAACAGAGCTGGGTGACAGAGACAAGGAAGGTCTTGAGCAGTACGAATCCTCAATCACCGGTGTAGAGAACGCTGTTCAGTCTGCCGGATACAATGAGAGCGTAAGAGAATTTTTGCGGGACTATATCAAGTTCCCCGCTGACTTTTTTGTGGGGCTTACCGGTATAGACTTACCGGAGCAATTTGCGTAATATGAAGTATTTAAAAAAAGCGGCTGCTATGCTGCTGATGCTTACATTATGTCTGTGTCTTGTCCCCGCTGCCTCTGCGGTTGTGTCCCAGAGCGACAGCTTTTATGTGGCTGATTACTCTAATGTTCTGTCCACCTCCACCGAGGAGATGATAATCAACTATAATGGTTCCCTTGAACAGCAGTGTCAGGGAGCCCAGGTCGTAGTGGTGACAGTAGATTACCTGGACGGAATGTACTGTGATGAGTACGCATATCAGCTTTTCAACGACTGGGGCGTAGGCTCCTCAGAATATAATAACGGTATGCTTCTGCTTCTGGCAACGCAGGAGAACAAAGCCTGGCTCGCCTATGGAATGGGACTCAATTCGCTGATAGACAGTGACCAGGTTGATCAAATGCTGGATAAGTATTTCTGGAAGGATTTTGACAACGGCGATTATGACGATGCCGTCACGAAATTGTTCAACTACCTTTTAAGCTGGTATGATGAGCAATACGGCGCCCAGACATCAAGCTCAGGGACAGTTAGCTCAGAAAACACAGAAAATTACCAGCAGACCGACAGGAGCAGTACGTCTTCCTTCAGCTTTTCCGGAATTATCCGGCTGATAATTATTGTCGCTGTGGTTGCGGCGCTCTTTGGCGGCGGCAATCGCCGAGGCGGCGGCGGCGGTGGAGGCGGCTCATGGCTGCCCTGGCTGTTGTTCTTTAACTCTGAGGCGCGCAATCACAATCGCGGCGGCAGAGACTGGCCCCCGCGCGGCGGTGGCTTTGGTGGAGGCGGCGGCTTCGGCGGAGGCGGTGGCTTCGGTGGAGGCGGCGGCTTCGGTGGAGGCGGCGGCTTCGGTGGAGGCGGCGGGCACGGAGGCGGCGGATTCTCAGGCGGCGGAGGCGGCCGCAGATAATATAAACAAAAGAGGTCAAACAGATGTCAATAGAAAAAGGACGCGCATATTTTCGTGAGCTTGGAATAGAAGACAAAGTGAGAGAATTCGATGTATCCTCTGCCACCGTTGAACTGGCAGCCCAGGCGCTGGGTGTAGAGGGTGCGAGGATCGCAAAGACACTGTCATTTAAGACTACGGACGGCTGCATGCTTATTCTTGCCGCAGGAGATGCCAGAATAGACAACCACAAATTTAAGGAAAAGTTCCATATGAAGGCCAAGATGCTTTCTCCTGATGAGGTGTTGGAGCTGGTGGGTCATCCTGTTGGCGGTGTCTGTCCCTTTGGTATAAATGATGGCGTGCCTGTATACCTGGATGACAGCATGAAGCGCTTTGAGACCGTATTTCCCGCGGTGGGCAGTGCCAGCAGCGCCATAGAGCTGAATCTTGATGAGCTGTTCAGATATTCCAAGGCTCTTGAGTGGATAGACGTCTGTAAGCTTCCAGAATAACAAAAAGGCTTCCTTGATCATATCAAGGAAGCCTTTTTTGCCGACGACGATAGTTGAAGCCCGTATCCTATTTGGGATGCGGGCTTCAACTGCAAGATTTATGCTTTGGTAACAATAGTTTTATCCGGGCATACCGTTACCGAAGCTAATAAAAGTCTGCTTAAAGGAATTTATTTTATTTCCATGCTCTTTACCGAGATAAGCAACTCATCCGACGGTACATAGTTAACGGCAATAGAGTCTCCCACATTCAGCACAGCAGCCATGGGATAATCCTTGGCGCTGACCGTGTAGAATATGCTCTCATTTTCAAAGCGGAAATAGAATATGGTGTTTCCGTCGATATTGGCGGAGCGAATCTCGGCTATAACACCCGCCGCGCTCTCGGTCTTTACTTCCTCCGCGGACTCAGAAGCTTCAGGCGTGGCGGCCTCCTGAATAATATTGTTCGTCAGAAGCAATTCATGGTAATTGTTCTGGCATTCGACCACAGTAT
>CAYFSB010000234.1:0-3092 GCA_964345655.1 uncultured Oscillospiraceae bacterium | reverse complement strand
TTTACAGAAGGTGGCCTTTGTCAGCAAAGCGGGTTTATTCTCCATTGATGTCCACCTCACCACTGAGCCGCTTGGCTTCCGCCAGATCTTTGGGCGTGTAGTCAAAAGGGATTCTGCCCAGACGGACGGTTTCCTTGAAGAAAAGTAGGGGCGCTTCCTCGTGTGTCAAACCGTAACACTTAAAGATTTCGCCAGCCTGCTCATACAAGTCGGAGTCAATCGTGATCTCAATCGTTTCGCACTTCGGCCTCGCAGCTGGGACCTTTTGACGCAGGATTTCGTCCAGCGTCACAGGCTCATAGTTCCAATACATACAGCCCACATTGTAAATCTCATTTTTGAAGCCGCTCTCATTCAGTTCTTTCGCCATCTTGAGTTCCAGATCCGCTTCCTCCGTGAAGTGCGAGTGACCGTGGAGGTGGATTGCCTGATGACGGTGTCCGTTGTAAAACGGAATAAAGTAGTGACTTAGGATGCAGCGACGAACAGAGCCGTCTTCCAAAGTCACGCAGATGTCATCATAGTCTTTGATGCCTGCGAGAGCCGCTTTCGCCTGGGCGTTATGGAGGAAACGGTCATGGTTTCCTTTGATAAGGATGATCTGACCGTTGAGGCTCTTGATCAGATTATGTGCGTCACCATTTCTGGATTTCCAGATCAGGTCGCCAAGGATATATACAAGATCGCCCTTGCCGACCTTTGCGTTCCAGCGGCGAACAAGCTCGGCATCCATCTCCTCGACCGAGGCAAACGGTCGGCTGTCAAATCGAAGCACGTTTTCGTGCCCGAAGTGCAGATCGCTTGTGAAGAATACCTTTTGCAGAATCAGCACCTCCTTTATCCGTCTTTCTTGATGTTCTCGTTCTTTTGGAGCATTTCCGAATAATGTGTTTTCAAGTCATCCCGCAGCTTGAGCCAGTCGCCACGCTTGTCGAGCGTTTCAAACTCCGCTTCTCACTCAATATCTTCGATCATGACGCAGATGGTCCTGCTGTCCAGCACGCTGATGTACTTCCGCACAAACTCCATGACCACAGAGGGCATATAGGTGTGCCGGCCTATGGCGTAGCGTAGAGCGCTGTTGATGATACAGCCGAAGTCGTCATCATAGATGCACTCCATCCAGCGTATCGGGCAGAGGACTAAATCGTCCTTCCCCTCATCAGTGATGACGAAGCCCACACTGTCATTATCGACCTTGTTCAATATCTCGTCGAGTTTTTCGCCCAGATTCATGCGGCTGATCCGTGCCATCTGGTCAAGGGGCTGTAAGTATTTGAAATGTTCCACTTTTGTTCCTCCAATCCGCAATTAACCGTCTGCGAAGATGTCATCACAGATAGCATTCAAGCTGATTTTCTCGCCGTCGAGCGCGGCGACAGCTTTTTTCACGTCGTCGTATTGCCGTTCCGGGAAGTAGAGTGCGCTACGGATGACATCCTCTTTCTCCGGGTCAAACTTGAGGATGCCGGGTTGTCCCCATGAGTCGCGCACAGGACTCCAGCGGTCGACCCCGATCACCTCGCTCTGGTAGCACAGCCCCTCTATTCTGGGGCAGATGCATCGGATGTACTTCTCTCTGTCTTTTATCAGATAGGCTGTCGTTGTGGCGCCCTTGACGCGCATCTTATAAACGCAGTTGCAGATGTTTTTGAACTCCCATTCCTCGTTTGCAAGGTAGAGGAAGCTGCTCTTTATCACCGTCACAGGCTGGAGCAGCGGCTGATCAACATACGCCACATTGTGAGCTGCCGCGGCATTGCCTTCGGTGAACTCACGAAATGTGTCAATGGTGGACTTGTGCTTCTCGTAGTCCAGTGATTCTATGAACGCCTGTATCATCTCCAGCGTGCCGTAATAGCGTTTTGTGCCGGAGACGAAGCTTGGGCTAAAGGAGCTGTCCAGCGTCAGCGCATAGAACTTGGGCGGATGACCGTTCTCCAATGGTGTGGCAAACTGCTTGTCCACATCAAAGCTCCAATGTTCCGGGCCGAACTCATCCGGGTATTTGTGGATTAGCCACTCCTTCTTCTCCTTGATTTGTTGGATAATTCCGCTTATGTCGTAGACCGAGTAGAGCCGCGCGCCCTGTAAGATGTCGATGATCTCCGCACCCCATACGACCTCGTCGTATCCCGTGTATCTATCGTAATAGGAACCATCCTCCGGCGGCAGCGTTTCTGTTATCTTGCCGCCATACGAGATGTACAGGCAATCGTCCTTCAGGAAGTGATTGAAGCACTTATTCGGGACGTACAGCAAATCGGTGACGCCTTTCGTGGACATGTAGCCCCAGCATTTATAATATCGTCCGAAGATATACCATTCCGGCAGATCCTGTGCCAGTACCTTTGTCCGGTTGTGTCCAGAGTACAGGGTACCGTCATCGCTCTCGACATAGCGGAAGTGGTGATCTCTGTATACCTTGATTTCTCTGGTGTAGAGTGGATTCTTGAATCTGTCCCTCATGAACTGCGCTCACATCCAAAACCGAACTGCTCGGCGGATTCATAGCCATGAAACAGGAAGTGCATCTTGTCGATGCGCTTATCGATGTGCCAATGTCCGCAGAACCAAGCCTTGTATTCGACAGCAGCCTCAATCTTGTCAAGCCAGTGTTCTGTGCTGTCGTCAACGGTGCTCTGGTCGATGAAAGGCAGGAACACTTCTGTCGGCTCATACTTGAAGGGACAGGTATGCGAGAGGATCACATCAAAGTGCTTCTCTGCGATCTGTCGCTCCACATACGCTTTGATCTCGTCGGAGGGCTGTTCGTCCTCCCACCAGCCGTATCCGCGTGAGATCCGGTAGAACTTGTCCACGCTGTAGGCTCCGCCAATGACAAGATACTTGATCCCCTCCAGCGTGTAGATATCGCCATCCCGCGCAAACAGGATGTTGGGAAATGCTTCTTCGTACCAGACCGTGCCGCCGTTCCAGTCCTTTGTGATATAGGACGGGATGTTGGCCGGTCTTATTTCATGATTTCCATGGATACATAAAATCGTCGGCACAAGGCGGCAGAGCGCCGTCTTCATCGCACTGTCGCGTTAATCACGGCAAACGTTGGCACCCCCATCGCCGAGGAGCGC
>CAYFSB010000233.1:2714-3125 GCA_964345655.1 uncultured Oscillospiraceae bacterium | reverse complement strand
CTCGTAACCCAGCTCTTCGGCGACCACATGATAATCTCCAACGCCACCGGCTGCTCCTCCATCTGGGGCGGACCTGCCGCCACCTCCCCCTACACCGTCAACAAGGACGGCCAGGGCCCCGCATGGGCGAACTCCCTGTTTGAGGACAACGCGGAGCACGGTCTCGGCGTATACCTGGGCCAGAAGAAGATCCGCGACGACCTGAAGGCAAGCGTGGAGTACGTGGCCGAGAACGCCGGCAATGCCGACATCAAGAAGGCCGCTCAGGATTACCTGGCCACCTATGACGACGGCAACGCCAACCAGGAGCCTGCAAAGCGTCTGGTCGCCCTCCTTGAGGCACACGGCGCCTGCTGCGACGCTTCCGCAGAGATTTTGAGGAAGGAAGCCTTCCTGAACAAGAAGTCCATC
>CAYFSB010000233.1:0-2704 GCA_964345655.1 uncultured Oscillospiraceae bacterium | reverse complement strand
GGTGTACTCCAACACCGGCGGACAGGCTTCCAAGGCCTCCAATATTGGTCAGGTGGCACAGTTCGCCTCTGCCGGTAAGGAGATCAAGTCCAAGAGCCTGGCTGAGATGGCCATGACCTACGGCTACGTGTATGTGGCCCAGGTGGCAATGGGCGCGAACAACGTCCAGACCCTGAAGGCTATTGCCGAGGCCGAGGCCCACAAGGGCCCGTCCCTCATCATCGGCTATGCCCCCTGCGAGATGCACAGCATCAAGGGCGGCATGGAGAACTGCCAGAAGGAGATGGAGAAGGCCGTAAAGTGCGGTTACTGGAACATGTTCCGGTTTAACCCCGACGCCGAGGTCCGCTTCACTCTGGACAGCAAGGCTCCCGCCGGCGGCTATCAGGAATTCCTGATGAACGAAGCCCGCTACAGCCGTCTGACCCGCGAGTTCCCGGAGAGAGCCGATGCTCTGTTCGAGGCCTCCGAGGAAAACGCCAAGGCCCGCTACGACCATCTGATGAAGCTGAAAGGCCTCTACGAATAATCCCATATAAGTTTTACAGCTCCGGCGGAAGTTCCGCCGGAGCTGTTTTTTATGTGACCTCTATTTTGCTGTGGGGCATTTCAGCACTGCCGTCACCGGTGTTTTCAGCTTTTCGCTCTCCAAAACATTCGTGTCAAAAAACTCTATGTTCTCTGACAGCGCCAGGAAATCCTCCACCGGGGCAATAACGTCAAATCCGAAGTCCTTCCCCCGATAGTGCATGGGGATGACTATCCCAGGCTTCAGCTCCGCCGCCAGCTTGCAGGCCTGCGCCGCGTCTATGGTGTAGTAACCGCCCACAGGAAGCATCAGCACATCCAGCCCTCTCAGCACCTCAAGCTGCGCTTCTGACAGATCGTGCCCCAAATCGCCCAGATGTGCGGCTCTCAGCCCGTCCGCCTCAACCACAGTCATAAGGTTTTCTCCCCGCAGACCGCCCCGCTGCCCGTCATGAAAGCAGGGGATCCGCTGTATATTCAGCTTTGTCTCCCGACCGGTGAGCTTAACTCCCTCCGGGAAGCAGTGGTCGGAATGCTCATGGCTGCATATGACCATGTCCGCTGCAAGCTTCGGCAGGCTGAGGCCCGGTACGCTTCCCGGCGCATACGGGTCAAAGACTATCGAACCGCCGTCCGTCTCCATCAGGAAGCAGGAGTGCCCATACCAAGTGAGTTTCATATATTTTTCCCCCCATTTTCTTAATAGTAAATAGACCTGTAATTAACGCGATTATACCAGAGCCGCGGCAGGGCTTCAACAAAATAATGTTGACCCTGTGAGCACAAAATGCTATTATTGTTATGTTATAAGAAAATGTTGCTTTGAATAGAGGATTATATCATGAAATCAAATCGCGCAGTCCGGGTAGCGTTGGGGCTTATTGTCCTCATACTGTTCGGCGCATACACATATCTTCACGCCTCAAATACCCCTCACAGCAAAGACCTTGACGCGCAGGCCGCGTCAACACCGGATATCTCCCTTGTGGAGAGTGCCGAGCCCACCGAGGCCGTGCCCACCGCCACGCCGGAGCCCACGCTGGACCCTGACTCGCCCGCCGGAAGAGCCGCAGCTCTCGGGCTGCCTGAGCCGCCGGATGTGGATGTGACAAGCTGGGAGCTGATGCTTGTAAATCCCACGCACCTGCTGGACGCAAACTACGCCCCGCCAGAGATCGTCAACGTGGGCAGCAGCGCATGTCCTCAGGATTCAAGGATAGCCGACGCGCTCTCGTCCTTTGCTCAGGGCTGTTCCGACGCAGGGCTTTCCGTGTATCTGTCCTCCGGATACCGCTCATATTCCGATCAGCAGTATCTTTATAACCGCAAGATCAGCCAGGGTTACAGTGCTGAGGAGGCGGCCAAAATTGTGGCCATACCCGGCACCAGTGAGCATCAGTCCGGTCTCTGCTGCGATATAACCGACTATTATCGTGAGCTGAAGGACAGCTCCCTTGAAGACACGGACACTTTTAAGTGGCTCAACGAGCACTGTGCCGAATACGGCTTTATCCTCCGCTTCCCCAGCGACAAGCAGGATATAACCTGCATCATGTACGAGCCCTGGCATTTCCGATATGTGGGCGTAGAGGCCGCCACTTACATCAAGGCAAACAATCTCTGTCTGGAGGAGTTTTTGGCTCTGTACGGCGTAGTGTGACAATTCAGGAGACAAAAGATGAAAAAAAGACAGCTTCTCCGCCGCATCTCTGCGGCGGCTGTAATGATATGTATGATTTTTTCCCTGTGTGCCTGCGGCAGCGGCACAGCGCAGAGCGAAACGTCACCGGAGCCCACGGCTGCCCCTACTCCATCCCCGGAGCCCACACCGAACCCCGACTCCCCCGCCGGGAGAGCCGCCGCGCTGGGTCTGCCGGAACCGCCGGACGTGGATATAAGCAGCTGGGAATTCCTTTTGGCCAATTCCTATAACAGCCTGTTCGACTATGCTCCGCCCTACGGGGGCATTGAGGGTCAGGGCATTGACTCCCGTGCGCTGGAGTATACCAGTACCTTCCTATATGCCGCCCGCGCTGCCGGTTATGAGCTGTATCTGTCGGTGGCCTACCGGAACTTTGACTATCTGCTGAACCACTACAGATATAAAATACGGGATCTGGGCAGTGCGGAGGAAGCAGCCAAAGTATTCTGCCCCCCCGGCTGCAGCGATCATCAG
>CAYFSB010000232.1:0-3179 GCA_964345655.1 uncultured Oscillospiraceae bacterium | reverse complement strand
ATGCGCTCTACCTACTGAGCTACAGCAGCAAAGTTGATGCCCCTTTTTCAAGGGGCATATGTGGCGACCGAGAAGGGACTTGAACCCTCGACCTCCGGCGTGACAGGCCGGCGTTCTAACCGACTGAACCACTCGGCCACGGCTCAGTTACTATAACAAATAACGCAGTATTTGTCAATAGTTTTTTTGAAGTTTTTCGCCCCGCCGCGGTTACAGGCGGGGCGAAAAAGGCTGTGCTTCAAAGGGCTCTGTACAGCTCTGCGCCCCGGCTCATAAGCCAGCGGTACAGCAGCAGGCACAGCAGCACCAGCAGCAGCAGGAACGCAAGGCATATGGCCTCCGGCGCTATTTTATCGCCGAGAAACAGGTAGCAGAGCACCGGGACAGCCATGACGCCCCAGCTTATGAGCATGGTAAAGAGCACACCAAACCCGCTTTTCACCGCCTGTGTCTCGTTCATCCAATCCAGATTTGGGTGGCGCAGATTTTCCGCCAGCCCCACCAGCCCCACAAAGACGCCGAATACCGCAGGCAGCGCCAGCATACTCAGCAGAAGTATCACATTTGGCTTCAGCACCCAGGCTGCGGCGGCGGAGCAGACAAGCAGCGGCGGGACAGCAATGATATTGTGCAGCCGCAGCTTTGCGCGGAGTATCTCTCCGGTCTCCACCGGCATAGACTGAGCGATCCACAGGCTCTTCCCCTCCAGAGACACCGAGGGTGCGGTAATGAGAATGGTGGCCGCAAAGAAGCAGAGCCCCACAATAAACAGCAGCTGGAGCATAGGTGCCATCATATCATACATTGGCAGGCTCAACAGCGCATCCCGCTTTATCACCAGCACCACCGCGCCTATAAGCGCCATAAACGCCCCCAGGCCGCAGTTTAAAATATACGTTGCGCTTGACAGAAACTGCTGCAGCTCCCGGTGAAAGAGCGCCTTTTTGGGGCTGAACGTTTTTTCCTCCCGCTCCACATACTTTTTCCTTGGGCCGCCGCGTCTGTCGGTGGCAGTTTTTATAAAGGTGCGGGAGAGCAGCAGATATGTGAGTGCAAAGGCCGCCACCATAATAAGCGCAGTGAGCAGCAGAGCGGTAATATCACCCCTGGCGCAGGCTTCACCTATCCAGTACAGCAGCGTCACGGCCCCCAGCACCCTGGCCGCGCCGTCCGGGTTCTGGGCAAGTGCAGTGATAAGACTGTTCATCCGGAAGGCCCCGTACATATATGCCCCCAAAAAGATCAGGGACAGCACCACGGTTATAAGGGATTTATTCCCCATACGCGCCGTTATAATGCTCAAAAGCCAACCAAACAGCGCCGCCACCGCAAGTGCAAACAGAGGCAGCATCAGGACAAATATCAGCAGGCAGGCCGCAAGCCCAACTCCGGTATAGCCCACCTGGAGGCCCCATATCAATATGGCCGGCGCCGCAGGCACAAGGCCAAACACGAAGGTGATGACCCAGAGCATAAACATGCGGCTGATAAGAATATATTCGGGCTTTATAGGCAGACTCAGCAGCAGGTCGTTGTCTCTGGCCTCATAAAGCTGCGCCTTGGATGTGAACACACTGCCTACAAACATCAGCGCAAAGGACATCAGCGCCGCCATGGAAAAATACAGCCATTCCAGCCCAACAGCCTTAAACGGCAGGGCAATGGAGCTGAATATCTGCCAAAACAAAAAGCCAAAGGCGCACAGGGCATAGAGCATCAGCAGTGAAAAGCCGATAAGCTTCCCCTTGCTCTGGGATTTTTTTGTGCGGGAGGAGCCTGTTATCCAGGAGCTCAATGCTGCCATGCGCGCCCTAAACAGTGCTTTAAGCATGGTCTTCCTCCAGTTCCAGGAACACGGCCTCCAGTGACTCGTCTCCCTTCACCTGCTCTATGCTGCCGCTGGTTACAAGCCGGCCCTGCTTGATAATGGCCACCTTGTCGCAGAGCTTTTCCGCCACATCCAGCACATGGGTAGAAAAGAAAATGGCGCCGCCTCTGTCGCACAGCTCGTGCATCATCTCCTTGAGCAGGAAGGCCGCCTTTGGGTCAAGCCCCACAAAGGGCTCATCCATGATGATAAGCTGCGGCTCATGAAGCCAGGCGGAGATTATGGCCAGCTTCTGCTTCATGCCGTGGGAATACGAGGAGACCGGCTGGGCCAGATCCTCCGTCAGCCCAAAGGTATCCGCATACTTGCGAATGCGCGTCTGTCTTGTGTCCTTATCCACGCCGAAGATATCCGCTATGAAATTCAGGTATTTTATGCCTGACATGAACTCGTACATATCCGGATTGTCCGGAATATACGCTATTTTTTTCTTGCATTCCAGAGGGCTTTTGCAGATGTCCAGCCCGTCGATCAGGATCTCGCCGCTGTCAAACTGCAATATACCCGCGCAGGCCTTTATTGTGGTGGTCTTGCCGGCGCCGTTATGGCCGATAAATCCGTATATCTCGCCCGGCGCTATATGCAGCGTCAGATCGTCCACCGCTTTTTTGTCACCATAGGTTTTGGTGAGGTTGTTTATATAAAGCATATATTCCCTCCGTTTTGAGCTATTTAATGTCCAGCTCCATGGGCTCATCCAGTGTCTCGGACACATATTTTCCGTTTTTCTTTCGCTGGCGGACACACTCCGTAAGCAGATACTCTATTTGCCCGTTTATAGAGCGAAAATCGTCCTCCGCCCAGGCTGAGATGGCGTCATAGAGCTTCGGCGACAGGCGCAGAGGCACCTGTTTTTTCGCTGTTTCAGCCATGATATCAATACAGGCTGCCGGAGTTGACCACCGGCTGCGCATCCCGGTTGCCGCAGAGGACCACCAGCAGATTTGACACCATGGCGGCCTTGCGCTCCTCATCCAGCTCCACGGTATTATTGGCGCTCAGCCGTTCCAGCGCCATCTCCACCATGCCCACCGCGCCGTCAACTATCATCTTGCGGGCGTCAATAATGGCGGAGGCCTGCTGCCGCTGAAGCATGACGGCCGCTATCTCCGGGGCATAGGCCAGATAGGTGATGCGCGCCTCGATTATCTCCATGCCCGCATCCTGCACCTTCTGCTGTATCTCGTCTTTTATGCGCCTTGCCACGGTCTCGCTGGAGCCCCGCAGGCTGCCTTCATCTGCCACGCCGTCCCCTGTGGTGTCCACACCGGGGGCCACGTCGTAGGGGTAC
>CAYFSB010000231.1:2461-3218 GCA_964345655.1 uncultured Oscillospiraceae bacterium | reverse complement strand
ACCCACACCGCGGCGGAGGCCGAGGCTGCCTTTACCGGTGCAAGCGTCCCCTGCTCCAGAATAATGGACTATGAGCAGGCAAAAACAAACCCACAATATCTGGCGAGACAGGTCTTTACATCCTGGAAGGCTGCCGATGGAGTCACGGATATACCCGGCGTCAATGTTATGCCAAAGCTTAAAAACCACCCGGGAGAGATCTGGAGGGGCGCACCCGAAGTCGGTATGGACAACGAGGATATCCTCACCGAGCTTGGATGCAAACCGGAGGATATACAAAAGCTCTATAGCGCCGGACTGTTGAGCAGCCTGCCGTATTTTGAACCCTGATTATCTATTAAAAAGGAGATAAATAATGAAACATAATGAAATGCCCGTATTCGGCAATATGCAGGGTGTGCGCGTCATAGGTACCGGCACCAGCATAGCCGGCCCCGTGGCCTGCAGCCTTTTTGCCGAGCAGGGCGCGGACGTTATCCAGATCGAGAGCACCGTTGCAAAGGACATGGTCCGCTCCATCGGCGACATCTGGACCGCCGAGCACCGCAACAACCGCACAATGGCACTGAATATCCGCTCCGCCGAGGGTGAAGAAGTGCTCAAGAAGCTGCTTGCTGAGAGCGACATTCTTATCGAGGGCTCCAAGGGCGGCACCTGGGACAAGTGGGGCCTCACCGACGAGGTGCTGTGGCTGATTAACCCCGCACTTGTCATCGTGCACATTTCCGGCTATGGTCAGACCGGCGACCCCGACTAT
>CAYFSB010000231.1:0-2426 GCA_964345655.1 uncultured Oscillospiraceae bacterium | reverse complement strand
CCCATTGGCCAGGCCTTCTCCGGCTTCATGGTGGTGCAGGGCGAGCCCGCACCCCGGCCTCCCGTGCCCGTAAAGCCCTATACCTGCGACTACATAACCGCGGTGTTTGCCTCCTGGTCCGCCGCTGTGGCGCTGCTCCGTGCCCGCCAGACCGGCAAGGGTGAGAGCGTGGACGTGGCCCAGTATGAGGTCATGGTCCGCATTCAGGCCGACTATCTGACAAACGGCCTCAACTACGGCATTCAGGCCCCCCGTATGGGCATCTACGGCAACTCCGTCTGTGCCCTGCCCAATGTGCAGATCTGCGGCGACGGCAACTACGTGATGACCGCCATTGGCGGAAACGCAAACTTTGTAAAGCTTGAAAAACTTCTCGGCCTTGAAGGCGACCCGGATTTTGCCGAGCCTCACGCCGTCATCAATAAGTGCGACGGGCCCAGAGCAGAGAAAATCGTGGCGGAGATGAACAAGTTCTGCATGGCGCGTACTGCCCAGCAGGTCAACGACGAGCTCAACGCCCTCAAGCTGCCCTGCAGCGTCATCATGACCTACGAGATGATGAAGGAGAACTCCCACTATCAGGCCCGAGGCACCTTCACCACCTGGCACGATGACAACAAGGACAAAGACATCATGGGTGTAAACTCCATACCCTTCTTTAAGAATAACCCCAGCCAGATATTCCGTGGCGGCCCTGTCTACGGCGCCGACAACGAGGATATACTGGAGGAGCTGGGCTACGGCAAAGCTCAGATCGAGGATATGTACGCCAAGGCTGTCATAAAGAAATAAGATATCGGCAAAACCGTTCCGGATAATCCGGAACGGTTTTTTGTAAGTTCTATTGCATATGGCGGGAGGATATGATAAACTTTTTTTCTATATAATAATAAAGGAAGCACAAAGTGGAAGAGAGAATAGAAAAAGAGAATATAATGGGCTGCATGCCCGTGTGGAAGTTGCTTTTGAACATGGGCCTTCCGATGATGATATCTATGCTGGTGCAGGCGCTCTATAATGTGGTGGACAGCATGTTCGTCGCCCGTATCAGCGAGCACGCACTTACCGCCGTATCCATGGCCTTCCCAATGCAAAATCTTATGATCTCCTTTGCGGTGGGCTTTGGCGTGGGCATAAACGCGCTGCTGTCAAGGGCGCTGGGCTCCGGAGACAGGGAAAAGGCAAGCCGCGCCGCGAAAAACGGGATGTTTTTGCAGTTTCTCAGCTATCTGATTTTTCTGATACTTGGACTTACCGTCACGGAAATATATATGCGCGCACAGACTGACATTGAAGAGATAATCCAGTACGGCATAGAGTACCTGCGCATTGTGCTCATCTTCTCCTTCGGCATTTTCGGGGAGATCACCTTTGAGCGGCTGATGCAGGCCACCGGTCGGGCCAAATACGCCATGTATACCCAACTGGCCGGGGCGCTGTTCAATATAATTTTTGACCCTATCCTCATTTTCGGCCTTTTGGGATTTCCCAAACTGGGAATTGCCGGTGCGGCCTGGGCCACGGTGGGCGGCCAGTGCTTTGGCGCGGTGGTTGGAATGCTGCTGAATGCCAAAAAGAACCCGGATATCTCCGTGGATATGCGGGCCTTTAAGCCGGACGGGGAGATGATAGGGGAGATGTGCCGGGTGAGTATCCCCTCAATTGTCATGTCCTCCATATCCTCGGTGATGACCTTTATTATGGATATAATTCTCCATGGGTTTTCATCCACGGCAGTGGCGGTGTTCGGAGTGTATTTCAAGCTGCAAAGCTTTGTAATAATGCCGGTATTAGGCCTGAATAACGCCCTTGTGCCGACTATTGCCTTTAATTACGGGGCAAAAAAGCCGGAGCGCATCCGCGAGGCCATAAAGTATGGCATGATATACGCCAGCATTCTGCTGTTGCTTGGCTTTGTACTTCTTCAGAGCATACCGGACAAACTGCTGCTGCTCTTTGACGCAAAGGAGTATATGCTCTCCATCGGTGTCCCCGCCCTGCGCATAATAAGCCTGCACTATCTGATTGCAGGCATATGTATAACCTGTTCCGCCACCTGTCAGGCCTTTGGATACGGCGTCTACAGCCTTATAATCTCCTGCATGAGGCAGCTTGTGGCTCTGGTGCCGGCAGCCTATCTGCTGTCCCTCACAGGCCAGCTCAACTATATCTGGTTTTCCTTCCCCATAGCGGAATGTGTGTCCATATCCGTGTGTCTGCCAATGCTGAAAAGAGTGCTGAAAAAAACCGGCATGGCGACGAAAAAACTACCGGAAGCTAAGGGACCAATGCAGGCAAATTGAGAGAATACAGAATGCAGAAAAAGCTCCCGGATTTCTCCAGGAGCTTTCAAGCTGTCGACAAAGTGTCGACAGCTTGAAAGGCACAATTCAGAACCCGTTAGAAAGTTCTGAATTGTGCATGAT
>CAYFSB010000230.1:0-3227 GCA_964345655.1 uncultured Oscillospiraceae bacterium | reverse complement strand
CAGGAATAATTATTGGGGGCCTTTTGTTAACTTGCGGGGCCCAACGCTAACATTTCAGAATGACGAAAACAATATGCGCGTGATTTATTCCGGCTGCTTTATGGCTATACTCACTCTTGAGAATTATTTTATATGCAGCGCTTAAATACATCGCACTGGGAGAATAACAATGGAAAGTTTTTTAAAAATAATAGCAAAATACACCGCTCTGGTTTCGGGCGCGTTGGCGCTGCTGCTGTTTGCCGCGGCCGTCGGCCTTATACTGTGGCCGGAGATCATTATAAGTATTTTCAGGTATGCCGCAGCCGCAGCGTGCGCTGTATTCGCGCTATGGGCGACAGCGTACCTTATATCGGAAAAGACAGGTGAAAAATAGTTTGTGCTTGAATTTCGGCTTTTTTTATGATAAAGTCGACATATAACGGAAATAGAGGTGATTATATGCCCAGACCTCAGAGATGCCGCAGGGTATGCGGTGAGCCTGAATATGTTCTGTTTTCACCCGAAGGCATAGTTGACAACGAGAGCGTTCAACTATCCATAGACGAGTATGAGGTCATAAGACTTGTGGACTACGAAAAGATGACCCATGAGCAATGTGCGAAGCAGATGGATGTATCAAGAACCACGGTGACGGAGATATATGAGAGTGCCAGATTCAAGCTTGCAGACAGCCTGATTAATGGAAAGCAGCTGATAATCAAGGGCGGCAAATACCGCATATGCAGCGGAGAAAACGTGAAAACGTGCGGAGGCTCCTGTGCCCGGACAAGGACACCGACTGATTATCCCGAAAGGCCGCCGGAAAAAGAGCCGGGCTTTACAAGAGTGGCTGTTCCGTTTGACAACGGGCAGATTTTTCAGCATTTTGGCCAGAGTGAACAGTTGAAATTTTTTGATATTAAAGACGGAGAAATAACGGGCAGCAGCGTGATAAGTTTTTCATGTATGGGACATGGAGCGCTTGTGGATTTCCTTGCTCAAAACTCGACCGACATACTTATATGCGGCGGTATAGGCGGTGGGGCACAGTCGTTGCTGGCTGAGTCGGGAATAAGGCTCATAGGCGGACTTTCCGGCAGCGCGGATCAGGCGGCAGTGCAATACGCTTTGGGTCAGCTCAACTAAAAAATAGAGAAAAGGGAGGCCAATATGCCGGAAATTACGTCATATTTCAGTAAGCTCAGTTTTTGGAGCAAACTCACGGAGGATGAAAAAAAATATCTGCACGACAGCACTTCAATAAAGGAGTATAAAACAGGAAGTTATGTTTTTGACAGCAATAACGAATGCCTGGGCATGATATATTTGCTGAGTGGTTCAGTGCGGGTTTACATAATGTCAGAAGAAGGGCGCGAGGTTACACTGTATAAGCTTGAAGCGGGAGAATATTGTGTTTTATCAGCTTCCTGCGTTATAAGGCAGATCAGTTTTGACTCATATATGGTGGTGGAAAACGATACAAGGCTTATCGTTGTAAACGCGGGAGCGCTTGAGAAGCTCTCAAACCAAAATATTTACCTGCGCTGTTTTATATACGAGCTTGCAACTGAACGCTTTTCCATGGTGATGCAGTCCATGCACAGACTGCTTTTTGTCAAGCTTGACGGACGTCTGGCAGCGTTTCTCGTGGGGGAATACGACAGGACAGGAATAAAAGAGATAAAAATGACCCATGAGCAGATTGCCCAGCATATAAGTTCCGCAAGGGAAGTGGTAGCGCGAACGCTTAAACGCTTCTCAACTGATAAGCTTGTAGAGGTCCGCCGTGGGTCGATTACGCTGCTGGATGTAGACAGGCTTCGCCAGATGTTATAAAAACATGCTCGCCGTTTTCCGGCGAGCTTTTTTATGTGACTTTGTCACGGTCAGACGATTTGTTCACTGGTAAAATAAGGTCACAACAGAGGAATTAACGCAAGTCCTACTGTACAAGAGGTCAATAAAACATCAAAACATACAAACAATATTTAAGCTGTATTTTCTATAGCATAAAAAAGGAAGGAGAAAAATTATGTCTGAAATTGTTATAACTGAACAGAATTTTGAAGAAGAGGTTCTTAAATCCGATAAGCCGGTGCTGGTAGATTTTTGGGCGACCTGGTGCGGCCCATGCAGAATGCTGGCCCCGACAATAGCTGAGATAGCCGAGGAGCAGGCAGGCCTTGTAAAAGTCGGAAAGGTGAACGTGGACGAACAGCCTAACCTGGCTGCAAAATTCGGCATTTCAGGCATTCCCACGCTGATCGTTTTCCGCAACGGTAATATCACTGCCAATTCTGTAGGTGTAAGACCAAAATCTATGATTGAGGATATGCTCAAGTAAATATTTTTTTCCCAGCCCTTTTGGGCTGGGTTTTTTATGGAATTTTAAAATTTTTTCACACACGAAATGTGCAGAGAATGTATAATGAAAAAAAGACAAGGACGGCAGGCAGATGAAACAGGATGAAAAGAATTTAGACAGCAGCATGGAGCAGCTTTTGATGGATAAGCTTTCCCAGGAGGAAGTCAAAAGCTGGATTCAAAATTATACATCCTCCTACAGAGAACTGCTCGCGTATTACCGCTGCGCGATTATGGAGGTCTCCACAAAGTTCAATGTGCTCAATGAGGAACTCTCGCTGGAGTATGACCATAACCCAATCGAGGCAATCAAAACGCGGCTCAAATCCGCTGAGAGCATCCTTGAAAAACTGCGGCGGCGGGACCTGCCGGTGAGCGTTGCCAGCATAGAAGAGCATATAAACGATGTGGCGGGAGTGCGCGTCATCTGCGCATTTCCATCTGATATCTACATGCTTGCCGAGGCTTTTTTAAATCAGGACGATATAGTCCTTGTACAGAGAAAGGACTATATTGAAAATCCAAAGCCAAACGGCTACAGAAGTCTTCATCTGGTTGTAAAAATTCCGATATTCCTTCATAATGAGAAGAAGCTCATGAAGGTCGAGGTGCAGTTTCGCACAATATCAATGGACTGGTGGGCCAGCCTTGAGCATAAGATACGCTACAAAAAAGATATCCATACCTCGGAAGAAATTGACTGTGAACTTTTTGAATGTGCCCAGATAAGCGCCGGGCTTGACAAAAGGATGGAGGACATCCAGCGGCGTGTGGAGAATTTTGCCGCGAAGTAATAAAAATCCGGATTGCGTTTGAATACGCAATCGGCAGTGCTGAAAAGATTGTGTAAACCTCCGAAGTCAGGTAAACTAAATGAATGA
>CAYFSB010000229.1:0-3237 GCA_964345655.1 uncultured Oscillospiraceae bacterium | reverse complement strand
GACACCGTGACTCTGTCCCCCTTGGCGTAGGACACCACCTTCTCTATCTCCGGGATAAGCCGTCCCATAAGCTCACCGCTGATGAATATGAGCCGCTGTACAGCCTCAAGCTCAATGCTTTTTCCTGCCGCAGAAAAGCGTCGTATTATCCAGTCTATCAACAGGCCCTGAGACTGCTGTGTGAATTTAAGCTCATAACACACGCTCTTGAGGCCCTTCACGATCTTCAGCCTGCCGTCAGGCTCATACTGGGCGTTCTGCACGAAAACCGCTGTGCAATATTCCGGTATATCAGACAGGACCTTAATATATTGTTCAGGCTCCTTAAGCTTGTTTATATCTATATCTCTAATTTCAACGAAGCTCCGCTCCGTCATAAAGGGTATGGCGTCTATAGCCTGCCGCAGCTCGTCTATGTCAAGCTCCGGCCCATCTATGCGTTTATAGCTGAAGCTGTCGTCTCCTTCAGGCAGGCAGATCTTTTTCAGCTGCATAAGATACTGCTCCCGCAGATAGTCCTCAGGCCCCCAAAGAAGATACAGCCTTTCCGGGCCCTGCTCCTTAAGGCGGCGCACAGCGGCGTTGTAGTTCAGTTTTTCCTCATTTTTGCCACTTTTTTTAGCCATAATCCCGTCCTATCCGAATCTCTATGGTTTTGTTCAAATCCGTTCTGTAGATATTATAACCGTAGGCGGCCAGACGTTCAAGTGTTTCATTTGTCGGATGCCCATAGGTGTTATAGCCTACACTGATTATCGCGGTATCCGCGCCTATGCTCTCAAGCAGCTCACCGCAGCAGGAATAACGGGAGCCGTGGTGGCCGGCAATCAGAAGCTCTGTGTTGGAAATATCATGGGAAGCTATGAGCTCGCGCTCGGCGCTCTTGGAACTGTCTCCGGTGACAAGCATGTCGTAGCCGGATATTGAACACAGGCACATAATGCAGCGCTCATTCTCCTCTCCAGCAGTGCCCGGAGCAAAGAGCCGCAGTTCAATACCTCCTACAGTCATATTCAAATCATCCATGAGGTACATCAGCTCCACACCATGCCGCTGCGCGCTGTCAATTATCCCATCCAGCAGCCCATCCTCGTCGTTTGGCGAATCCGGCATGATAATAAGGCCCACCTGTGTCATTTCCAGCAGCATTGTAACACCGTTTGCGTGGTCGGCATGCAGATGAGTCAACAGCAGCACATCAACACGGTCTCTGCCGCAGCTTGCCAGATACGCTCCGGCTGTCTCTCCCGCATTGTCCTCACTGCCCTGACCGCCGCAGTCTATCATAAGTGTGTTTTCCCCGGAAAAGGCACATATACACTGCCCCTGCCTCACATCCAGCACCGATATTACGCCGGTACAGGCACTGTAGTTATACCTTGCCGCGTCAAAGGACAGCAGCAGTACCGCCAGCGATAAGGCCACCGGCAGCAGCATCTTCAGCCAGCCTTGCAGGCGGCTGATGGATGCCGTTATAAACAGGGTGTACGTCAGCGCAAGCCACCATTTTGCAAAGCCCGTCTGAATATACACGGCAGCCAGCGGGATCTGCGGGATAAGCTTTGTGATAAAAAATATATATCGTGCGATCCATGCCACAATCCACGCCGCCCATGTTCCCAGCGCCGGGAACAAAAAGCCCAGGCCGCATGCTATATAGCCCCCGCAAAAGCACAGCGACACCGCCCATAAGCCAAGGACATTTGTCAGCGGGGACAGCAGCGACACATATCCAAAATGCACCGCCATCAAAGGCAGCGTGAATATCATCACGGACAGTGAGCTTGCTGCGACGGCTAAGGGTTTTTCCAGAACTCTTTTCAGCCATCCCGCCGAAATTGGCGCCGTTAAAGCACGGTCGATACGGCCGCTAAAACAGATTATACCGGCTATAGCCGCGAAAGAGAGCTGCAGACTCACGCTGGCAGCTGCATAGGGGTTTATAAGCAGAATAAGCGCCAGTGCCGCAGCAAGAGATGTCGGAGGATCATTTTCCCGCCGGAACACCGGAGACATAAGCAGCATTGTCTGCATAACAGCGGCTCTGACAGCGGACGGACTGCCGCCTGTCACAAGCACAAACAGCCAGACAAGGCAGATGCAAAGAATTGAGCTGTGCCGCGTGGCACCGAAAATGAGCTGGATAAGCCCCACAACGAAAGCAATGTGCATTCCCGACACAGCCACCACGTGCATAAAGCCTGATTTGCTCAGTGCATAGTGAAGGCTGACGTCCTGATACAGCTCACTCTTGTCCCCCAGCATAAGCGACTTCATAAATGCCGCCGTATCCGCAGGAAACAGTGCACCAACAGCATCTTTGACATATCGCGCTATTCTGCCGGGAATATATCGGAAGGTATGGCTGCCGGAGCTTACTGTGATTTCGGATTTGGCGCTGGCGATCAAATAAATACCGGCGGAATTATAATAGTCGTACTTCTCTCCATACCTTGTGTCCGCCGAGCGGAGCTTCGCGGTAAAAGTGATGATCTGCCCCGGCTCCGTCTGCCCTATTGAGCCGATGTTGTCGTAAACCAGCGCTTTCAGCTTAGGAAGGCCCGAACTGTTTATCATGATGCTGACCCTGCAATAGTCATCGTACACCTGAGGATAGTCCAATATTTCACCGGACAGCTCCACCGTCTGTCCGTCCAGCTCATTTGCCGGCCGAACCGTCAGAAGATAGTGGGCATAAAAGCAGCCAAAGCCCAGTCCCATAGCCACAAGGGAAATAATAAGGCCGCGCAGCCACTTTCTTCTAAACACCAATAGGGCGGCGCCCAGCACCGCAAAAAGCACGGCGCAGACCGGCAGCCACCCTGAGGGGACAATATAGTTTGCCGCAAATATGGCGGCCGCAAAGGAAAAGGAGGCAATTGCCAGCTTACGCAATCTGCTCACCTACAAAACAGCCGCAGAAATTTGCTTCTGCGGCTGCTGAAATATTACACTATTTGAGGAGACAGTTTTACCCCGCCGATTATGTGAAAATGCAGGTGCATCACAGTCTGTCCGCCATCATCCCCACAGTTGTTGACGACCCGGTAGCCGTTTTCAAGTCCCTCGGCCTTTGCTATTTTTGCAATAGCCTCAAAGCATCTGGCCACCCAGACACTATTGCTTCCGTCGATCGCGGCGGTGCAGCAGATGTGCTCTTTAGGCACAACAAGAGCATGGACCGCCGCCTGGGGGTCAATACCCCGGATGCCATAGACATACGCGTCCTCATCCACC
>CAYFSB010000228.1:268-3247 GCA_964345655.1 uncultured Oscillospiraceae bacterium | reverse complement strand
GTTGTAAGAGCGCCGAAGCTGGAAACGTCACCGGCTCCGCCTTCTTCATTGTTAACCGCATACTTCAGTGCGATACCGAGCTTACGGAACTGAATGAAGCCGAGTCTGAATGAGAGAAGGGCACCTACACCCATAATGAGAACCATCATAGGGATTCCCCACACCCAGCCACTAATTTTTCCTAACCATAGGGTTAAAGCGTCCATTGAAATACCTCCTTAATTTTTAATACATAGAAATAACAAGATAATTGAATATTAATAAAAGTATCCTATTGCATTGAGTTTAAAGCACTAAAAAAGGGGTGTCAAACAAAAACATCGTCAAAAAATGCTAATCTTCACATATTCTTCACAAATCGTTGATTTTTCAATGATTTTTGGACTTATTCGAAATAGTCAAAAAAACTAAAAAAACATAGTCATACAAAAATAAAGGGAAAAAGGGAAATTTTACACGATTTTTACAGAGTCTAATCCGTTGATTTTACATAAGATTCGTATTATACATAAGGATATTGACCTTAAAATGTTCCATATTATATGTTGTAGAAAAATTAAACAGAGGTATAAAGAATGGATATATTTGGCGTTTTAACGCTCATCGGAGGACTTGCGCTTTTCCTCTACGGAATGACAGTTATGGGAGATTCTCTCGTAATGCTCTCCGGCAGCAAGCTGGAAGGGATTCTTGAGAAGTTAACACAAAACAAATTCAAGGGACTCCTACTGGGAACCTTGGTAACGGCAGTAATCCAGTCATCGTCGGCAACGACGGTAATGGTAGTCGGATTTGTAAACTCGAGCATTATGAGTTTGAATCAGGCTGTAGGCGTTATCATGGGTGCAAACATCGGTACGACGGTGACCTCGTGGATCTTATCCCTAAGCGGAATTCACGGAAGCAACGTTTTAGTAAAGCTGCTCAATCCGAGCTCCTTCTCACCTGTACTTGCCGCGATAGGTATCATAATGATGATGACGGGTAAGGAGGGTTCAAGGAAGAAGACTATAGGAAATATATTTCTCGGTTTTGCGATCTTGATGTTCGGAATGGAAACTATGAGTAGTGCAGTTGCGCCTTTAAGAGATGATCCTACCTTTGTCGGACTCTTTACAGCTTTCTCGAATCCTATTCTGGGAATTTTGGCAGGAGCTGTATTGACGGCTGTTATTCAGAGCTCGTCTGCATCTGTAGGTATACTCCAGGCTTTATGTATTTCCGGAGTTATCAGTTATGGAGCAGCTATTCCTATAATTATGGGACAGAATATAGGAACGTGTATCACGGCACTAATTTCGTCAATCGGAACGAGCAAAAACGCAAAGCGTGCGGCATTTATCCACCTTTATTTCAACTTTATAGGAACGGTAGTTTTCGTTATAGGTTTCTATGCGATCAATTCATTTGTTCATGTCAGTTTCCTCAGCACACTCGCAAGCGCTGCGGGAATAGCTGTTATTCACAGTTTGTTTAATATAGGAAACTCGGTAGTGCTTTACCCGTTCTCAAACGGACTTGTAAAACTCGCTACACTTACAGTCAAAGACAAGCCTGAAGATGCAGAGAAGTCCACAGAACCTGCAGTTCTTACAGCACTCAGCGATCACTTTGTCGAGAGTCCATCATTCGCTATGCGCCTATGCAAGAATGCAGTAGATGAAATGGCACAGCACTCGAGAGAAGCGATCTTCCTGGCGATGGAAGTTGTCAAAGACTATTCCAAGACTAAGATAGATAAGATTGTACAGATTGAGCAGCTTGTTGACCACTTCGAAGATGTTCTTGGAACATACTTGGTCAAGCTTTCTGGAAGGGATTTAAGTATAGAAGACAGCCATCTTCTTTCGGTATTACTCCACTCAATCGGCGATTTCGAGAGAATATCCGACCATGCGGTAAACGTGACGGAAGCAGCTCAAAGGCTCAAGGATGACAAAGCGACAATTTCAGAGACTGCTCAGCGCGAGCTTGATAGCCTTAGCGTTGCGATACGTGATATAATCAACCTTACAGAGACGGCATTCACAGAGGAAGATGTTGTTAAAGCTGTCGATGTAGAGCCTTTGGAAGAAGTTATCGATGACCTCGTAATGGAAATGAAGCAAAGACATATTAAGCGACTCCGCAAAGGGGCATGCTCAATAGATGCAGGACTCGTACTCGAAGACATCCTCACTAACTATGAGAGAGTTTCGGACCACTGCTCTAATGTTGCAGCTACAATGATCGAAGCGAAGACGGATGCTATGGATATGCACGAATATACGGATATCAAGGTCAAGAACGACGAATACTTCAGAGACGAATATAGGAGGCTCAAAGGAATTTATATACTGCCTTAAAATAGTTTTGGAAGGATGGAAAGCGGATGGCATTAGTGTACATCGTGGAAGACGATGCAGGCATACAGGAAATAGAGACAATTGCGCTGAAGAACAGCAACTATAGTGTGCAGGCATTCGATAGAGCCTTCTCTTTCTATGCAGGCTTGAACGAAAAACTTCCCGACTTGATCCTTCTGGATATAATGCTTCCTGACGAGGACGGCTACAGCATAATACGTAACCTGAGAAGCAATTCGAGGACAAAGCGGATTCCAGTTATCATGATCACCGCAAAGACGACGGAGATGGATATGGTCAAAGGCCTTGACTATGGGGCAGATGACTATATCCGCAAACCCTTTTCGGTTATGGAACTCATATCCCGAGTGAGGGCTCTTCTCAGGCGCTCCTCAGAGGAAGAGGTTGAACAGCTCAATGTAGGGCAGATTTTCCTGGATAATGAGAGGCATTCCGTACTTGCATCCGAAAGAAATACGGAGCTTACTTTAAAGGAGTACGAACTGCTTAGATACCTTATGAGAAATGAGGGTATAGTCCTTACACGCGATGCGATAATGCAATCGGTTTGGGGCACAGATTTCGAAGGTGAAAGCAGGACCGTAGATGTACATATTAACACATTGAGCCACAA
>CAYFSB010000228.1:0-207 GCA_964345655.1 uncultured Oscillospiraceae bacterium | reverse complement strand
CGGAAGGCAGATTCGCACAATAAGGGGTGTCGGATATTCTATAAATGAAGAGATGGGAGATGAGTGATGAAGAATAAAATCGACATTCGTCTCCTTTTGATTGCAATTATTGCAATAGTACTTACAGCTGGAGGAACAACCTTTGTATACTATAATATTTTCTCGGATAAGGTAGGGGGAGGATCTTCTGGAACAGGACTAGGAATC
>CAYFSB010000227.1:623-3279 GCA_964345655.1 uncultured Oscillospiraceae bacterium | reverse complement strand
TGCATCTATCAGTGTTTCTTATTATAATACAGCCCTGATATTCTTTCAAGCGCAGCATACCAGCGCGGCTCAACTGCCCGCATCATGTGCTTCAAGCAAAAAAATCCCGCCCACATACACAAATAATATGCGGGCGGGACAAAACTCTCTTTTTTGCGGCGATAAGGTAGAATAAGCTCATTGAAAATTCAGTTAGGGCATGTGGTAAAGGCTGAAGATCAGATGGAACAAGAGATCACCGTTGTGTGGAGGTTTGCGGGAACAGTATAAAACTTTAAATCATTCCCTACAAAGAAGCTGATTGAAGATTCTAACGACTGTAGCTTCTCCTACGACTTTGGCACCCTCTTGGATACTTATCTTTTTGCCAATCCACAAACAATGAGGGTACATTTCCGGAGTAATAAAAGTAATTGTTCCTTTAATTGTTCCATTTGATGCAACTTCATCAGTTCCATAATAATGGTGTATACCGGTCGCTAAACAGTTATCCTTGACTAAATGATTTGGCCTATACCCTTCATGTGCTGGGTACTTCCTTGTGCCATTAAATCTGAAAAGAACTTCGATATCAGGAGATACCATTATCCAGCCCTCCTTTACGGCACAATTTGGATTGTGCCTGCTACAGCTTGATTGAATTGTCCAAGCATATCTCCATACACCGTCATTGTACCACTTGTAAAAATTTCGGTATCGACCCCAACAGAACAAAACTGATTTAGCATTGAATTTGGTACAGAAGCACTTACTATACTTGTTTGATTAATAATTGATTGGATACCAAATTTCATTGCTTCCGAACAAGAAAATGCAAACTGTTTGGATTCTATTCCAGCGTCGGGTAAATTAAACTATCCTGTGCTCTTGATATCCGATAATTCAGCACTGCTAACCGACCTAAAAACATCAGTTGCGCCTGTTACAGCACTCTTAACTTTCTGGTATCCATTTGCTACTTTATCTATTACTTTTGAGGCTCCAATACCGAGCGTTGTCCCAGTTGCAGCAAGTTTCACACTTGCTGTTCCCAGTACAAACGCAGTACTTGCAGTGGCACTACCTGTAATTAATGCAGCAGCCGCTGCACCTGCGCCCAAGCCAATTAATCCACCAGCTGCTGCATCAATACCAATTCCAGCCCAAACATTCTTTCCTTGAGATGCTGCAATACACCCGCCGACAATGGCACCTGCAACCGCACCAATAGCGGCAGTAAGGAGCACGAAAGCATGACCTGTCGGGTCGGTAGTATTGACCGGATTGTTATTGCAATAAGCAAACAAATTATATCCGAGAACTCCTGCTGCTGTATTTAGATGACTATCCGCATTAATAAAACGACAAGTCTCAGGATCGTAATAACGGCTGGATACATAATACAGTCCCGTCTCGTTATCGTAGTAGTAACCGCGATAGCGCAGGGGGTTAATGTCCGCCATTGCGCCAACGGTGCCCATGGGGAGACCCCAGGCGTTGTAGTAATACTCGGACACCAGCTTGCCGACGGATCACTACTTCCATACAGAACCAGCTTATTATGGGCATTGTTCAGGCCCACCATGACCACCCCACAGCAGACCAGATTTATCTTGAGGTTCGTAAGGCGGATGACCGGATCAGCCGTGGTACGGTATACCGCAACCTGGAAAAGCTGGCGGATATGGGCAGTCTGCTCCATGTTAAGGTTCCCGGTGCGGACCGCTATGACAGTCGTCTGGATCTGCACTATCATATGATTTGCAGAAAATGCGGCAAGGTATTTGATGCTCCGGTGGATTATAGGCAGGAACTGGACGCGCAGGTCTTTAATTTTTCCGGATTTCATGTGGAGAGACACCGGACGGTATTCGAGGGTCTTTGTCCAGACTGTCTGCCGCAAACGCAAAAAACTGAATAGGCTCAAATGTACATGGCTAATGCGGGAGCAGATGTTATCCCGTAAATATAAAGCACAAGGAGTATTATTATGAGAAGTATTACTACATTGGATTTACAATATGCCCACCGGTTTTATGGCTTTAAGGGAGAGGCCCAGTATCTGCACGGACACACAGGTGTTTTGACTATTGAGGTCGAGGACAGCATCAACGATGGAGTCAACATGGTTTTCCCCTGCAACGAGATTCAGAAAACAGCCTGGGATGTGCTTAAGAATTTTGACCATGCCCTGATCCTGCGCCATGACGATCCTCTGCTCCCCGCAATTCTGGATGTATACGAAAAGCAGGGCATTAAGGATGGCGCTCCCACCAATAAGATGAAAGGTCCCGCCTTTTCCACTGAGCTTGCAACCGCTTATCCCAATTGCCGTCTGGTAGTGACCAAGGAAACCATGACCGTGGAGGGTATGATCAAGATAGTTTACGATCTGCTGAAGGATAAGATGAACATCGTAAAAATCACCTTTACCAGCGGCGTAAACGCGGCCTCGGCAGAATTCCCCTCTCATATGAGCATGGACCGCTGCCCCCTTTGCGGCATTGCCCTAAATAAAAACGGTGTCTGCCCCAAGTGCGGCTACAAAAAGTAATTCAACCACCTTATAAAGGCTGCAAACGCCAAATCACAGCTTATTAACAGATATAAATACATATACAGCCGTTTTCCGGTATGGAAGGCGGCTGTATATTTTCCCATGGGCGAGAAAAAACTG
>CAYFSB010000227.1:0-613 GCA_964345655.1 uncultured Oscillospiraceae bacterium | reverse complement strand
CCTATTGAATTTTTATTTGCGGCGTGTTATACTACCACCACTTGCGGATGTAGTTTATCGGTAGAACTTCGGCTTCCCAAGCCGATAAGGTGGGTTCGACTCCCATCATCCGCTCCAAAAAGCCAGCCTTGGGGCTGGTTTTTTTATATTGCTGTATTTTGTTTCGTTTTTTCTGTATGATAGCTCCGCAAAGAAAGCCCACCGGAGATACTGCTCCGGTGTTTTGTTCGCCGCACTTGACAAGCAGGTTTACACGGCATATTATCAATTTGTTGCTCTGTCGAAGGGAGGTTGCGCCATGAAAGAAAAATGCGTCATAATAACCGGCGGTGATTTTTCGCCCATAGTGCCGCCTGCCGAGAGCGATTTTGTCATCGCCTGCGACCGGGGCTATGAGTACGCCGTCCGTTGCGATATTACGCCGCAGCTTTTGGTGGGCGACTTTGACTCCTACTCCGGTGCCCTCCCCTCCGGCATACCTGTAGAGCGCTTCCGCGCTGAGAAGGACGACACCGACACCATGATTGCCGTGCGCTACGCCGTGGAGCACGGCTTCGGCGAGCTGAGCTACGCTGCGCGCTGGGCGGTGGTCTTGACCATACGCTGGCAAACC
>CAYFSB010000226.1:2125-3297 GCA_964345655.1 uncultured Oscillospiraceae bacterium | reverse complement strand
CGACGAGGTACTGCGTCGCCTGGACGATCAGCTTTATGGGCTTCTCGGGGTTGTTGGGGTCCACGGGGACCGACTTCATTGGCTCTGGTCTCATCTTTCCTCCTTGTTTTCCAAACGCTGCTTCCTGTATTCGCCGAGAAGCCGCAGCGCCCTCTCGGCAAGCCTTCCGGCCTCGGTTCCGCGCAGGCACGTCCGCCCCGCGTCCTCGGCCCTGCAGGTCAGGAGCGCCAGCAGGGGCTTGTGCCCCTCCACGCTGTACGCCCATTCGACGTCGAGGCGGGCGAAGCCCTCCTGGTCCGTCCCGGAGTCCGCAAGGCGCCTGCACGCCTCGCGGACCTCACGCTTCCTTTTCGCCTCTCCCATTCCTGTACTCCTCCTGACTTGCAGCCTCCATGAGGTCGACCCCGTAGTGGCATGCCGGGGCGCTTGGCGGGCGTGTCTCGGCGCGGAGCGGGCACCACAGCTTGCTGCGATCGTACTTCGGGCACCTCGCGCACTTTCGGTTTGCGACCGGGCCGGACACGAAGGCCGACCCCCTCTTGAACCCGCGGGCCAAACGGCCTCGCTTGCGAACTGGAACCGTCTCTTCCATCAGAACGCTCCCTTCATTTCATGTGCCCCTCCTCGCACTCCGCCACTGGTGCCGGCAGGGTCGCGAAGAGGAAGTCCTGGATTGCGAAGACGAGGAGGGCCATCACAAGCATGCCGAGCAGGAAGCTGCTGACCATTTCGTACCGCTTGCAGGTGGCGTGCTTGGCCCGCTCGGTCCTGAGTGCGACGCGCTCTTCCTCTGCGATGTCCTCCACGAGACGGCCCTCGTTCGGTACGACCTGCTTCACGCGGTCGTCGTAGAGCTCGAGCATCAGGTGGTCCTTCTGGTAGACGACCTCCGGCACGAACCCGAGGGTTCGGTAGCACCACTCCTGGATGAACTCGCGAGGCGTCCACTCGTCCTTGAGCGCCCAGGTCTGGATGTCCGGGAACTCGATGCACCAGTTGCCGGCCCTGTACGGGTTCGGCTTCGTCTCGGGCTCATCCTTCGGCGCGACGCGTGCCGTCATGATCTTGACGACCTTGCCCTCGTCACGCAACCGCCGGATGAGCACGACCATCGGAATAACGGCCTCGCCGATGTGGTCGATGCCCTTCCAGCCGTCGTACTTCGCAAGCGT